>NZ_JBEXPH010000039.1:0-50390 GCF_040611955.1 Streptomyces sp. NPDC006510
GGACCGTTGCCGGGAACCACGGTGGTGCCGGGGCCGGTCCCGCCGAGGACGCCGCGCAGCACCGCGTGCGGCACGCGGCCGTCGAGCATGTGCGCCTTGCGCACGCCGCCGCGGACGGCCCGCAGGCAGCCTTCCATCTTCGGCAGCATCCCGTCCGCCAGCCCCGGCAGCAGCCCGTCCAGCGCATCGGCCGTCAGGTGCTCGATCACCTCGGTGCTGTGCGGCCAGTCCGCGTACAGCCCCGCCACATCGGTGAGCATCACCAGCCGTTCGGCGTCGAGGGCCACGGCCAGGGCCGACGCCGCGAGATCGGCGTTGACGTTGTAGACCTGTCCGTCCGCGCCGCGTGCCACGGGGGAGACCACCGGGATGTGCCCCTGCTCCAGGAGGGTGCGCACCATGCCCGGGTTCACATCCACGATGTCGCCGACGAGACCGATGTCCACCGGCCGGCCGTCCACCCGGGCCGGCCGCCGCACCGCCGTCATCGTGTGCGCGTCCTCACCGGTCATGCCCACGGCGTAGGGACCGTGGGCGTTGATGTGGCCGACCAGTTCCCGCTGGACCCGGCCGCTCAGCACCATGCGCACCACCTCCATGGTCTCCGGCGTGGTCACCCGCAGGCCCGCCTCGAAGCGGGATTCCAGGCCGAGGCGGTCGAGCATCGCGCTGATCTGCGGCCCGCCTCCGTGTACGACGACCGGGCGCAGGCCCGTGTGCCACAGCTCCACGACGTCCCGGGCGAACGCCCGTTGCAGGCGCGCGTCCACCATGGCGTTGCCGCCGAACTTGATGACGACCGCGCTGCCCCGCAGTTCCTCCGGCAGCCCGAGCGATCCGGTGGACGGATCCGGGTCCGCGAGCTCCGTGCCGACCGGTCCCATGTCTGTCCCACCCCGTTCACAGATATTTAGCTTAGCCTAACCTAAATATCTGTGACCCTGGTTCGGGTGGCCGGGTCTCCCGGAGCGGACCGGTTCAGTCCTCGAACTCCTGGTGCTGGACGACGATTTCACGCTTGAGGATCTTGCCCGTGGCCCCCTTGGGGAGCGCGTCGGCGAAGGTGACGATCCGTGGGTACTTGTAGGCGGCCACCCGTTGTCTGACGTAGTCGCGCAGCTGATCGGCGGTGGTCCGCGCACCGTCCCGGAGTGTCACCACCGCGGCCACCTCCTCCCCGTGCACCCGGTGCGGCACACCGACCACTGCCGCCTCGGCGACGGCAGGGTGTTCGTAGAGCACCTCCTCGATCTCGCGCGGGTAGACGTTGTATCCACCTCGGATGATGAGGTCCTTCTTCCGGCCGACGATGAAGTAGTAGCCGTCCTCGTCGACCCGGGCGAGATCCCCGCTGTGGAACCATCCGTCGCGGAAGGCTTCCGCGGTGGCCCCGGGGCGGTTCCAGTAGCCCTTCATGACGTTCTCGCCGCGGATCACGATCTCACCGACTTCGCCCGGCCCGGCCGTGGTGCCGTCGTCCGCGACGAGCCTCAACTCGACCCCGCGGATGGGCACCCCGATCGAGCCGGACTTGCGTGGCCGGTCCGGAGGATTGAACGAGGCGACCGGAGAGGTCTCCGAGAGCCCGTAGCCCTCCAGCACGGTGACGCCGAATTCCCGCTCGAATCCGTGGAGCACCTCGACCGGCAGGGAAGCGCCGCCGGACACGGCCAGGTGCAGCCGTGAAAGGTCATGACCGTCGGGGATCCCGGCCTGGAGCAGGGCCGTGAACATCGTGGGAACGCCCAGAAAGACGGTGGCCCCGTCCCGGTGAAGGATCTCCAGCGCCTTCGTCGGCTCGAACCGTGGCAGCAGACTCAGGGTGGCGCCCGCGGCGACAGCCGTGTTGAGGGCGCAGGTCTGCCCGAACGCGTGGAACAGGGGCAGGCCGCCGAAGAGTACGTCGTCCGGCCCGACGTGGAGCAGCGTCTCGACCGTGGCGACCGCGTTGGTCATCAGGTTGCGGTGGGTCAGTTCGGCGCCCTTCGGGGTCCCCGTCGTTCCCGAGGTGTAGAGGATCACGGCGGCGTCGTCCGCTGCCCGGTCGGTGATCTCGGGCATCGGTTCGGTGGCCCGCAGCAGGTCGTCGAATGCCGCCGGGGCCGTGACCAGGCATACGGCCCCGACCTCGGCGGCGGCCGTCGCGACCTCGTCCGCGAACAGCGGGAACGTCACCACGACGCGGGCTCCGGAGTCCCGGAGGGCGTGCGCTGTTTCACGGGCTTTCAGCAGTGGATTCAACGGCACCACCACGGCGCCCGCGCGGAGGATTCCGTAGTACGCGACGGGGAAGTGGGTGACGTTGGGCATGACCAACGCCACACGATCACCCGGCCGGATGCCCCTGTCCCGCAACAGGGTGGCGAACCGGGCGCAGGCATCGTTCAGTTGGGCATAGCTGAGGGCGATCTCGTCCTGGCGAATGGCGATGTGGCCGCCATCGGCCCAGGCGGATTCCGCCAGGAGTGAGGCGAGGTTGTTCATGCGGTTTCCCCTTCGGTCGGAGCTGGTGGCGGTCACCCATGGCTGCGAGAGCCGCAGCGGACCGCCGGGTTCTGCGTCGCGATCACGTCGCGGGGGGTGATCCCGCCGCGGCCGGGACGGTCCACCGCGCTGTGCGGATCCCCCCAGAAGTCCGGCGGCAGGTCGCGTCCCTGCCGCAGGGCCAGCCACAGCCGCAGCACGTGGCGCTTCAGCTCGGGCTCGGCGAAGTCCTCGTACTCCGTGCGGGAATGAAGAACCGCGTGGTTGTTGAGCAGCAGCAGGTCACCGGCCTCGAAATCGATGTCGAGCCGGAACTCCCGGGACTCGGCCAGTTCGTCGATGAGGTCGAACAGCTCCACGTCCGACGGCTGCAAACGGGGAACATCGGGGAAGCGCTGTGCGGACTCCAGGTAGCAGCGGTTGTATCGCATGCTGAGCTTCCCCCCGTCCCAGGAAGCGAACGGCACCGCGGAGTACGGGGGTTCACCGGGAAGCTGCTCCTCCCGACGGTCGAGGAGATGTGTCCGGTACAGGCGCTCGACCAGCTTCGGCCGCCGCTCCAGCACGGCGTTGTAGACCGCCGCCGAGCTGACGACGGCGGTGCGCGCGCCGGTGCGCGCCGCTCGCAGACACAGCAGCCCCAGGACATCGGAACCGTCGGTGTGGAACGGCAGCCTCGCCCGCGTCTGATAGCCGCGCGTCGCGGGGTCGGCCATGGTGCCGCCGGTGTCCCGGGCGTGACCGAGCATATGGCCCGCGGCGTTCTGCGACACCGGGACGCCCAGGTGCTGGCCCAGTCCCCAGAAGATGGTGCTCGCCGCCGCCTCGCCGTACTGCTCGACCGGAATGCGTCTGACGAGTACGAAGCCCCGTCCGTTCTCCAATACGTCGGTGAGCCCTGCCAGTTCGCCTGCAAGGGTCGGCAGCGGAAAGTCGTCGGCGGTCACCTTCAGGAGCGGAACGCCCCGCTCGCGCACCGACCGCAGGGCCGCCCCGAGTTCGTCGGTCTGTGCCGGCGAGATTCGCAGGACCCACTCGGTGGAGTCCGCCAGGTCCGGACCCCTCCACACGGCCGGCCCCGTGCAGGGCCGGCGCAGCACATTGATCACGCTCGTCATGGTGGCCCCACTCGGGTCATGCGTCCGTCCGGTCGGAATCGTGTGCGCCTTTTCGTCGGCCGAGGGACCCGGGATCGCATGCACGACTCTTCTCCTTTCCGCACGGAAGAATCCCGTGGATCTGAATCGGACCATTCCGCCGCAAGTTATTGATCTGCACAGAATTCCGTGCCACTTTTCCAGAGGTCTGGTCAGTGGTCGGAGTATTTGCCATGGTGTTCTCCGCAGGATTTCCGACCGGCCGGGACGCCGAATCCGGGAGACGGGCTCCATCGCGGTGGTGCAACGCTAGGTCAGGGCCTGGCGCATCGCTTTACTTGACGTGACACCGTACTTACCATTTGGGGACAGAGCCTTGGAGCGCGCCCTTGAAGCCACTGGTCCGCAACGCAGCGCTGAACGGCTACGTCGAGCTCAGCCAGTCCCTCGGTATCGACCCGCAGGCGCTGATGAAGAGCGTGGGTCTGGACCCCGTGGGCCTGGCGGTCCAGGACAGATGGATCTCCGGCGTGGCCGTGACGCAGCTGCTCGAACTCTCGGCGGTCGCCTCGCACCGCGAGGACTTCGGCCTGCTCCTCGCCGAACGCCGCCGCTTCGCCAACCTCGGGCCCATCAGCCTGGTCATCCGCGAGGAGCCCGATGTCCGCAGCGCGCTCGGGCTACTTATACGACATGGCTACATGTGCAACGAAATGCTCCGCAGTCGACTCACCGAGGCGAACGGTGTGACCACCCTCAAGGTGGGCCTGGAGCTGGGTGAGGCCATGGCGGCCCGGCAGGCCACGGAGCTGGCCGTGGGCGCCTTCCATGGAGTTCTCCGCACCTTCCTCGGTGCGCGGTGGCAGCCCGTCTCCGTGTGTTTCACACACGGTGCTCCAGGAGACCTCGGTACCCACCGGAACATCTTCGGTCCGGTAGTGGAATTCGATCGGGAATTCACCGGGATCGTTTTCTGTACAAATGACCTCGACACTCCCAATACGATGTCGGACCCGCTGCTCCGGAACTACGCGCGACAGTATTTCGACTCCATCGCGGTTTCGAGGGACACGACCGTACCGGACCGGGTGCGCGAGTTGATCGAGGTCCTGCTGCCGAGCGGCCGCTGTTCGATCGAGCAGGTCGCGTCCAGCCTCGGCGTCGACCGGAGAACCGTCCACCGGTACCTGGCGGCTTCGGGCGAGACGTTCTCCTCCCTCCTCAACGCGACGCGTACCGAGCTCGCGGAGCAGCTCGTGGCGAACCCGCGCCGCTCGTTGACGGAGATCTCCGGGCTGCTGGGATTCTCCGGGCCGAGCGGCTTCTCCCGCTGGTTCCGTGAGCAGTTCGGCAGCAGTCCCAGGGAGTGGCGCAGCGGGAGGGTCGGCCGGCAGCACGCCGGCAAGGAGTGATCACCGGCGATCAGGAGCCGGAGGCCGGCGCGACCACCGCCCGGGTCGTGTCCGGTCCGGGGCTGCGCCGGCAGGGGCACGGCCTGTCCCCAAGTGATAAGTCAGTTGTCACCCAGGGGAAAGCGCGGCGCGTAACCCGCCCTTAACGTTGCATTACCGCAGGGGACACCGACGGCCCCACAAGGACAAGCGGAAACCCTGCCGCAGCCGTGTGCTCCCTCCCGGCTCGCTGACCGTATCCCAGCCGCCGAGCGGTCCGGGAACCCGGCCCCCGAGCCCACTCCATCCCTCGCCCGGCCCTTCGGGCCCCGCATCGCGGGCAGCGATGCGCGCGGCGAGCGAAGACCCGTCCGACAAAGGAGATGGACCATGCACTTCCTCGACGACTCCCTGTATCCGGAGAACCAGGAGAAGCTGGTGATCCAGGCGGCCCCCTACGGGCCGGAGTGGCTGCCCGGTGACGCCGACGACCTCCCCCTCACCATGGACGAGCACGTACAGGCGGCGGTCGACTGCTACAACGCCGGCGCCACCGTGCTGCACATCCATGTGCGCGAGCTGGACGGTCATGGCTCCAAGCGCATGTCCATGTTCAACGAGCTGATGGCCCGGCTGCGCGAAGCCGTACCGGACATGGTCCTCCAGATCGGTGGATCGATCTCCTTCGCCCCCGAGGACGAGGGCGCCGATGCCAAGTGGCTGAGCTACGACACCCGCCACCTGCTGGCAGAGATCACCCCCAGCCCGGACCAGGTGACGATCGCGATCAACACCAACCAGATGAACATCGTCGAGCTCTTCGACGACGAGGACATCGAGGGCACCTCGATGGCCAAGCCGGCTTACTACAAGGCATACCGGGACATGGTGGTCGAGGCAGGACCGGACTTCTACCTGGAGCACCTCGAACGGCTCCGAGCCAACGGCATCCAGCCGCACTTCCAACTCGCCAACATGGCACAGCTGGAGACCGTGGAGCGGCTCATCCGCAAGGGCATCCACACCGGGCCACTGGTGCTCAACTACGTCGCCATCGGCGGCGGGTTCGCCGGCCGGCATCCGGCCGACCTGATCGAGTTCATCCGCCGCGTCCCGGACGGTGCCGTGCTCACCATCGAGGCCTCCATGCGCGCGGTGGCACCGATGAACGCGATCGGCATCGCCCTGGGCACGCACGTACGGGTGGGTAACGAGGACAACCTGTGGCGGCGCAAGGGCGAGCGGATGTCCTCCGTGAAGCAGGTCGAGCAGATGGTTCAGATCGCCGACGCGCTCGGCCGCGAGATCGCCACCGGGCCGGAAGCGAAGAGGATCTACAAGCTCGGCGAACGGTACGCGGACGTCGACGAGACCCTGGCCCAGCTCGGCATGGTGCCCAACCGCCGCCCCGGCCTGCGCGGCTTCATGCTGCGCGACGTCAAGAGCTGACCCCTCCCCACCAGCGGCGGTCCCGGGGCCGATCGCGCATCCGCCCGGCCGATCCGGGTCGGCCCGCGACCGCCGTGTCCACACACGAGCAAACGGAGCAACCTGTGGCACACGCCATTCGCTTCCATGAGACCGGCGGCCCCGAAGTCATGCGGTGGGAGGAGGTCACCGTCGGCGATCCGGGACCGGGGGAAGTACGGATCAGGCACGTCGCCGTCGGACTCAACTTCGCCGACACCTACTTCCGCTCCGGTCTGTACCCGGCTCCGCTGCCCGCGGGGCTCGGCGTCGAGGCCTCCGGTGTCGTCGAGGCAGTGGGCGAGGGGGTGACGCATGTCGCCGAGGGCGACCGCGTCACCTACACCGGCAGTCCGCTGGGGGCCTACGGCACCGAGCGGGTCATGCCCGCCGGGTCGCTGATCAGGCTGCCGGACGGGATCAGCTGCGAGACCGCCGCCGCGATGACCATGCGCGGCCTCACCTCCGCCTATCTGATGCGCCGGATCCACCCGCTGAAGTCCGGCGACACCGTGCTGCTCCACGCGGCGGCGGGGGGCGTCGGCCTGATCGTCTGCCAGTGGGCGAAGCTGCTCGGAATCACCGTGATCGGCACGGTCTCCAGCGAGGAGAAGGCCGAGATCGCCCGCGCACACGGCTGCGAACACATCATCTACTACCGGCGCGAAGACGTGGCCGCGCGGGTGCGGGAGCTGACCGGGGGCGCCGGCGTTCCCGTTGTCTTCGACAGCGTCGGCAAGGACACCGTCGCCGGGTCCATGGCCTCGTTGCGGCGCCGCGGCCTGCTGGTGTGCTTTGGCACGGCCTCCGGTGTGCCGCCCCTCGACGCCATGCAACTCGCCATCCACGGCTCGCTGTTCGTGACCCGGCCCGCGCTGGCCGACTACATCGCGGAGGCCGGCGAGCGGGACGCCCTGGCGGGCGAGCTGTTCGAGCACGTCGCGTCCGGACGTATCAAGATCCAGATCAATCAGCGCTACGCCCTCCAGGACGCGGTACAGGCACACCGCGACCTGGAAGCGGGACGGACCACGGGATCTTCGGTCTTCGTCCTCTGAACACTCCGTGCCACGCACCTTCGAACACGCCGTGCCCGGCACCTTCGAACACACCGTGCCTCGCACATCACCCCCAGGAGTGAGCACATGCCCCAGAGCGTCCACCCGAAAGAAGCCGCGCCCGCCCTGGTACGCCCGGGCGTCCTCCGTACATCGATCAAGGCCGAGCCGCTGACCTGCACCATCGGCGCCGAGCTCTTCGGAGTGAACCTCGGCGACGCCTCGCGCGACGACGACCTGTTCGCCGAGGTCAAGGAACTGCTGCTGAAGTACAAGGTCCTTTTCCTGCGGGACCAGGACATCACGCGCGCCGAACACGTCGCCATCGCCTCGCGCTTCGGCCCGCTGGAGGACCACCCGGTGGTCGGCAGCGATCCGGACCACCCCGGACTGGTCCGCATCTACAAGGACCTGGACAGCAGGCCCGAGCACTACGAGAACGCGCTCCACTGCGACGGGACCTGGCGCGAGTGCCCGCCCATGGGGGCCGTACTGCGCTGCGTGGAAACGCCCGAGGTGGGCGGAGACACGGTCTGGGTCGACATGGCCGAGGCCTACCGCAGGCTGCCGGAGCACATCAGGACGCAGATCGCGGATCTGCGCGCCCGGCACAGCATCGAGGCGACCTTCGGCGCGGTCATGCCCATGGAACAGCGCCACCAGCTGAAGGCCCGGTACCCGGACCCGGAGCACCCGGTGGTGCGCACCCACCCGGAGACCGGCGAGCAGATCCTCTTCGTCAACGCCTTCACCACACACTTCGTCAACTTCCATACACCCGAGAACGTGCGCTTCGGCCAGGATCACGCGCCCGGGGCGAACAACCTCCTGAACTACCTGATCAGCCAGGCGGCCGTCCCCGAGTACCAGGTGCGCTGGCGCTGGCAGAGGAACAGCTTCGCCATCTGGGACAACCGCTCCACACAGCACTACGCCGTCCAGGACTACTGGCCCGCCGTCCGCAAGATGGAGCGCGCCGGAATCGTCGGCGACAGGCCCTTCTGAGCCCCGACCAGAGACGAGAAGGTGGCGCCAATGGGAGTTCACACGGCCGGCACGCTCGTGCCGGGCACGTCTCACGCCATGCCCACTGTGTCGCGTGGGTATGCCCGGCTGGTGTTCGCGCTGAGTTTCGGGCTCCTGCTGATCGACTACATGTCGCGGCAGGTCCTCAACGCGGTCTTTCCTCTACTGAAGGCGGAATGGCTGCTGGCCGATGCCCAGTTGGGCTCGCTCAGCGGCATCGTCGCCCTGATGGTGGGTGTGCTCACCTTCCCCCTGTCCCTTCTGGCGGACCGCTGGGGCCGGGTCAAGAGCCTGGTCATCGCCGCGACGGTGTGGAGTCTGGCGACCCTGGGCTGCGCCGTCGCCGCGAGCTACGACCAGATGTTCCTGGGGCGGTTCATGGTCGGTGTCGGCGAGGCGGCCTACGGGAGTGTCGGCATCGCGGTGGTCCTCAGTGTCTTTCCCGTCACCCTGCGGGCCACCCTCTCCGGCGCGTTCATCGCGGGAGGCGCCTTCGGATCCGTGCTGGGCGTGTCGATCGGTGGCGTCGTCGCCCAACATCTCGGCTGGCGTTGGGCGTTCGGCGTCATGGGGATCGCCGGACTGGTCATGGCCGCGATCTACGGAATGGTGGTCAAGGAAAGGAAACTGGGTCCAGGTGCCGGCGGAGGCAGCGGCGGGTCCGGCGAACCGGCCCCGATCCGGACCCTGCTGCCGCGGCTGTTCTCCTCGGTCTCCGTGCTCTGCGCCTACATCGGCAGCGGGCTGCAGATGTTCATCGCGATGGCCCTGCTCGCCTGGATGCCCAGCTTCCTCAACCGTTACTACGCCATGCCTACCGCGAAGGCCGGTGTGGTCGCCGGGGCCTTCGCATTGATCACGGGGACAGGCATGATCCTGTCCGGGTTCGTCACCGACCGCCTCAGCCGGAGGAACGGCGCCCGGAAGTGGACCGTCGCGATCATCTGCAGTCTCGGATCCCTCGCGCTGCTGACGGTCGGATTCCAACTGCCGGTCGGCCCGCCGCAACTGCTGCTGATCGGCGTCGGGACCCTGCTGTCCAACGCCACGGCCGGCCCGGCGGCCGCCATGGTGGCGAATCTGACCCCTGCCGCCGTCGCGGCGACGGCCATGGCCACGCTCACCCTGGCCAACAGCCTGCTCGGGCTCGCCCCGGGACCCGCGGTGACGGGCATGCTCGCGGACCACCTGGGCCTGCTCGGCGCACTGCGCCTGGTCCCCTGGGTCGCGGCCCTCAGCGGCGTGGCCTTCGTCATCGGCAGGATCCGCTACGAGCACGATCTACGCCGCCTGGGCCTGCTTCCCGTCGTCATTCCCACGAACCCGAAGGTGTCGACATGAGTCCCACCGCATCGCCGACGGTCGTCATCGTTCCCGGACTGCGCGATCACGTACCGGACCACTGGCAGACCATCCTCAGTGACAGGATCGCCGATGCCCGTACCGTTGCGCCGTTGACGAGCGACCGGCTGAGCCGCATCGCTCAGGTCACCGCCCTGGACGACGTACTGTCGGAGATCTCCGGTCCAGTCGTACTGGTCGCCCACAGCGCCGGAGTCATGACAACCGCGCACTGGGCACAACGGCACCGGCGTCCGATCAAGGGCGCGCTGCTGGCGGCGCCACCGGACTTCGGCACGCCGCTTCCCGAGGGGTACCCCACGCCTCAGGCCCTGCGGGAAAACGGCTGGCTGCCCGTGCCGCGGACGCCCTTGCCCTTCCCCAGCATCGTCGCGGCGGGCACGAACGACCCCCTGGCCGACTTCCGTCGCACCGCCGATCTCGCCAGGGCCTGGGGGAGCCGTCTCGTGGATCTCGGCCCGGTCGGACACCTCAACCCCGCATCCGGCCACGGCGCATGGCCCCGGGCGGAAGAGTTCATCCGCGAGCTCGGCTGAGTGCCGTCCGACGCGTCCGTCCGACACCCTGCCGCGCTTCCCGCACGATCCCGCCCCTGGAGGCGCCGATGAACACCGACATCGATCTGTTGTGGTCCCCGAGCCGCTCGGCGGCCGAAAGTTCCAACATCGCCGGCTTCATGCGCTGGCTGAGCGGGGTGCGTGGACTGTCCTTCTCCGACTACCCGGAGCTGTGGCGGTGGAGCACCGCCGACGTGCCGGCCTTCTGGTCGGCGGTATGGGAGTTCTACGGCCTCGACGCCGTCAGCGGCTACGAGGAGGTGCTCGCCGACCCGTCGATGCCCGGGGCATCCTGGTTCCCGGGGGCGCGGCTGAACTTCGCCGAGCGATGTTTCGCCCGTGCCACCCCCGCGCGGCCCGCCCTGATCAGTGTGTCCGAGGGCGGCGAACCGGTGGAGACGTCGTGGGAGCAGCTGAGACGCGAGGTCGCGGCGGTCGCCGCGTCCCTCCGGGACCTGGGCGTGCGGCCGGGTGACCGCATCGCCGGCTACCTTCCGAACACCTCGCACGCCGTGGTCGCGCTGCTGGCCGGCGCCGCCGTCGGCGCGGTGTGGACGGTGTGCTCGCAGGACTTCGGCACATCCAGCGTGCTCGCGCGGCTGCGGCAGGCACGGCCGACGGTTCTGGTCGCGGCCGATGGCTACCACTACGGGGGGAAGGAGTTCGACCGACGTCCGGTGGTCGCCGAGCTGGTGGACGGGCTGCCCACTGTCCGGCACCTGCTCGCGGTCGACCACCTCTACACGTCCTCGGCCGGACCGTCGTGGTCGCAGCGGCCCACCGTGGAGCAGCACGCGTGGTCCGAACTGGTGGGCGTGCAGGCGGAACTCGAATTCGCCGACGTCCCCTTCGACCACCCCCTGTGGATCCTGTGGTCATCCGGCACCACGGGCGTACCGAAAGGCATTGTGCAGGGCCACGGCGGCATCGTCGTCGAATTGCTCAAGGCCCTCGGACTCGGCGTCGACCTGCGCGGTGACGACCGCTACTTCTTCCACACGTCCACCAGCTGGATGGTGTGGAACTTCATGGTCGGGGGCCTGCTGCACGGGTCCACGCTCGTCCTGTACGACGGCAGCCCCACCTGCCCCGACGTCAACGGCGTCTGGAGGGTTGCCCAGCAGACCGGTGCGACGGTGGTCGGCGTGGGGGCGGCCTACCTCGTCGCCCTGGAGAAGGCGGACGCACACCCGGCGGGCGAGGTGGACCTGAGCGCGGTGCGATCCATCCTGCAGACAGGATCGTCACTGCCCGGGAGCACCTGGCGCTGGGTCTACGACCGTCTCGCCCCGGATGCATGGCTTCAGTCGATCTGTGGCGGGACCGACATCTGCTCCGTTCTCGCCGGCGGCTCCGCACTGCTGCCCGTGCGTGCGAACCGGATCCAGTGCCCCGCCCTGGGAGTCGCCCTCGCCGCCTGGGATCCCTCGGGGCAGCCGCTCGTCGGGGACCAGGGAGAGCTGGTGGTGACGGCGCCGATGCCCTCTATGCCCTTGTGCTTCGTCGGCGACCCTGACAACCGGCGCTATCTGCAGAGTTACTTCGACGTATATCCAGGAGTTTGGCGGCACGGCGACTGGGTCACAGTCGACCCCGACCTGTCGGTCGTGGTGGCAGGGCGCTCGGACTCGACACTCAACCGCATGGGTGTCCGGATGGGTTCCGCGGACATCTACGCCGTCGTCGAGCGGCTTCCGCAGATCTCCGACAGTCTCGTCGTCGGTGTCGAACTGCGGGACGGCCGGTACTTCATGCCACTGTTCGTGGTCCTCGACGAGGGCACGGTCCTCGACGACGAGCTCCGGAACAGCATCGCCACGTCGATCAGGCAGAACATCTCGCCTCGGCACGTGCCGGACGTCATCGTTCCGATCGGGGCCGTGCCGCGGACGCTGACCGGGAAGAAGCTGGAGGTTCCCGTCAAACGCATCCTCCAGGGGGATCGGGTCGCCGAGGTGAGCGCCGAGGGTGCCATCACGCATCCTGAAATGCTGGCCTGGTTCGCGGACTTCGCGACCCGTCAGGCCTCCCTGACATAGGGGCGAGCAGGGTGTCAGGGGCAGGACGGCACAGCCCCGGTGCCCGGCTTCCAGCGCTCTGCCGGGTCCGTGGCGAGGTCCCGTGCGCGGGCGGGCGCGACGGCCGGTGGCATGCGGCGCGCCGTGCCGCCCTCAGCGGAACGGTGACCGTCGGACGGAAAGGATCGCGACGTCGTCGTGCTGGCCGTCATGTCCCGCGAACGCGCGCGCGTCGTCGTAGAGGGCGTGCGGCAGTTCGGTGGGGGAGAGGGATACGCGCTCGGTGAGGCGTTCGGTGACGGGGTAGAACGTGCCGTCGGCATCGCGGGTCTCGGTGAGCCCGTCGGTGGTCAGCAGCAGCGTCGCGCCGGACGGGAAGGCGAACCAGTCGACGGTCGCGGGTTCGGCGGAGAGTTCGGCGAGACCGAGGGGGACGCCGGAGTCGAGGGCCGGTGTGGTGACGGTGTTGTGGTGCAGCAACTGCGGTGGAACGTGCCCGCAGTTGATGACCTGTACCTCGTCGTGCGCGTCGATGTTGGCGATGAGAGCGGTGACGAACCGTTCGTCGTCGCCGGTCTGTGCGGCGTAGGAGTTGTGCCGTACGACCGAGGCATCGAGGGCGTCGACGAGCGCGGTCAGGGTGGGCTCCCGGTGCGCCGCCTCACGGAAGGCGCCGATGACGGCGAACGCGGCGCCGACCGCGGGCAGGCCCTTGCCCTGGACATCGCCGATCAGCACCCGGGTTCCCCACGGGGAGGCCACGACGTCGTAGATGTCGCCGCCGACGAGCCGGTCCTCCTGGACGGGCTCGTACAGGCCGTCGACCAGGACCTCGTCGGTGAGCATGGGCAGCGGGCGCAGGATGTGGCGCTGCATTGCCGCGGCGGTGGAGCGCAGCCGCAGCATCTCGTTCTCGCGGTGGATACGACGGTGGCAGGCGTAGACGGAGGCCACCCCCAGGGCGAGGGTGAGCAGCATCATGAGGAGCCGGTCGAGCCACGACCGCCCGTCACCGTGCCGGACCAGCACGGTGACGACAACCACGAGAAAGGTCCACGCGGACACGAACTTCGTCTGGCGTACGGTGCACAGCGCGGACGCCGTCCCCGGCAGGAACACAAGGAGCCCGAGAAGCCACACCGGCGACTCGGACAGGGCGCCGAGGAGCATCACCACGAAGGTCACCGACACCACGAGGATCATTACCTCGGTGTTGCGCGGTGGTTCGATGGACTCGAAGGGACGCGCGACTTTCTTCGTACGCGGATGGGGCACGGGACCTCCCGGGCAGGCGGTGTACTCCCCGTACGTTAGGCAGGCCCGGCCGCGGGAGGGCCGCGCCCCGCCGGACGACGTGCCGTGCGCGCGACCGGAACTGCGCGCAGGGCGTGCGGCCGGTGCGCCCGGGAGACCGTACCGGGTGTCCCGGGTGACGCGTACAACAGGCAGCGGCCGATGGCGGCGTGCTGACGTTGGGATACGGTTCGGCTGGGAATCGTCTGCTCGGTCCACCCGAGCTGCGCCGAGGTCCGGACACGGCGGCCGCCCGAGGGGGAGCTGGATGCTGCAGGCATTGGGACTGGGACCGGCCGAAGAGGCCGTCTACACCGCACTGCTGGCCCGCCCGACAGCCTACGCGCGGGACCTCGCCCGGCAGACCGGAATCGAGCAGGACGAGACCACCCGCATCCTGCTCGACCTGACCGCACGCGGCCTGGTGGCGGTCGCCACCGAGGCCGGGAGCGGGGCGCCCGACCCGGCCGACCGCGGGGCCGGCCACCAGCCCGCCCGCTACCGGCTGACGCCCCCCTCGGTCGCCCTGGCCCCGTTCCTCGTCGAGCAGCGCAACGCACTGCACCGGGCCGAGACCGCGTTCTCGATGCTGACCGAGCAGTACCGCAGTACCGCCGCGCACCCTGCGGGCAGCGTCGTCGAGGTGGTGGTCGGCGTGGAGCAGGTCGCGCACCGGTTCCACCAACTGCAGCGCGGGGCCCAGCGGGAGTTGCTGGTCTTCCTCGTCGGCGAGCCCATCGCGGTGCCGCGCGAGGAAGCCGACATGTCGGAGAATTCCGCGCTGGACCGCGGAGTCGACTTCCGGGTGGTGGCCGCCAAGAACTATCTCGACGGTTCCGACGTGGCGCAGGATCTGAGGCCGGCCATCGCGGCAGGTCTCGCACTTCGCCTGGTCGAATCGCTGCCGCTGAAGATGGTCGTGTCGGACCGGGAGCGTGCCATGGTGCCCCTGGACGTGGCGGACTCCGGCGGCGAGCCGAGCGCCATCGTGGTGCACCGCAGCGGCTTGCTGACGGCCCTGGTCCATCTCTTCGAGAAGGAGTGGGCCCAGGCCCGGCCGCTGTACACCACCCCCACGGGAGTGCGCGTGGAGGCGGCGGCCGATCGGCAGCCGACCAAGGGCGAGCTGGAGGTCCTCGCCCTGCTGCTGGCGGGGATCTCCGACCGGCGGGCGGCCTCCCAACTCGGCCTCTCCATACGCACCGTGGAGCGACGGACCCGCCGGCTGATGGACCTTGCCGGAGCGGACTCACGCCTGCAACTCGGTTGGCACGCCGCACGCGCCGGCTGGCTCTGACCTTCTCCGCGGACTCCTCGGATCTCTGCCGATCTCCTCGGCCTTCTCGGCGTCCACGGCGTCCTCGGCCTGATGGCCCGGGAGTCTCCGGGGCGCACAGCCCCGCCGGGCCGACGAGCGAATGGATGTGACCGTGTGTCGGGAAACCGACATGCGGGAAACCCGCCACGCACGGCGCCCCTGCGTCATCCGGATGTCTGCCAGGCTGCAGCCGCAGCACGGGATGTTCACGGCCTCGAGTAGGGAGATTCATGCGCTCCACAACGCGTATAGCCTTGGGCGCGGCGACCGCCGCCGTCCTGGCCGTCACTGCGGTCACGCCGTCCGGGGCGGCTGATGCGCCGCCTGACGGTGCCTCGGGGAAGCGGCCCGTCGTCGGCAGCGGGGCCACGGCAGCAGGCGGCAAGCAGGTGTCGGTCACGCTCGTCACCGGCGACAAGGTGCTGGTGACCACGGACGCTTCGGGCCGCAGCTCGGCGGCCGTGCTGCCCCGTGAGGACGGCACACGGCCCATGGTCCAGACCTATCAGAAGGGCAAGGACCTCTACGTCTACCCGGAGGACGCCTCCGGGGCGATCGCCGAGGGCAAGGTCGACGAGCAGCTGTTCAACGTCACCGGACTCATCCGCCAGGGATACGACGACGCCCACACCGACACACTGCCGCTCATCGCCACGTACCAGAACGGTGTGAACGTCGCCGAAAGCGCACCGGCGGCCCCGCGCGGGGCGAAGCGGGGCCTGAGCCTCCCGGCTGTGGACGGCGTCGCGCTCAAGGCCGGCAAGGACACCGCCGCCACTTTCTGGCAGGACATCACCAACACCCGCTCACGTTCTGCCTCCACGTTGAAGAAGCTGTGGCTGGACAGCAAGGTCAAGGCCACGCTGGACCGGTCCACCAAGCAGGTGCACGCGCCGGAGGCGTGGGCCGAGGGCTACGACGGCAAGGGCACCAAGGTCGCCGTGCTGGACACGGGCGTGGACGCCGAGCACCCGGACCTGGTGAGCCGGGTCGCCGCGGCCAAGAACTTCACGGACTCCAACACCACCAACGACCGGCAGGGTCACGGCACCCACACTGCCTCCACGGTCGGCGGCTCCGGAGCAGCCAGCGACGGCCGCAAGAAGGGCGTCGCCCCCGAGACCTCCCTGCTCATCGGCAAGGTCCTCAACGACAGAGGCTACGGCGAAAGCTCCTGGATCATCGCGGGCATGCAGTGGGCCGTCGACCAGCAGGCCGATGTCGTCTCCATGAGCCTGGGCAGCCCCGCGATCGGCGACTGCGCCGACCCGCTGGCCCAGGCCGCGCAGCAGCTCTCGCAGAACACGCACACCATGTTCGTCGTCGCCGCGGGCAACGCCGGCTCGGGCACCGAGACCGTCTCCTCGCCCGGCTGCGCGCCCGGCGTGCTGACCGTCGGCGCCGTCGACCGTGACGACACCACCGCGTGGTTCTCCAGCCGCGGTCCCGTGGCCGTCACCCACACCCTCAAGCCCGAGATCGCCGCCCCCGGCGTCGATATCTCGGCGGCCAACGCGGGCGGTCGCGGCGTCTACGCCTACCGGACGATGTCCGGCACCTCCATGGCCACCCCGCACGTCGCGGGCGCCGCAGCCATCGTCCGCCAGGCCCACCCGGACTGGACCGCGCAGCAGATCAAGGCCGCCCTGGTCTCCTCGGCCCGCACCGACGGCAAGGTCGCCGGCGCCGACGAGACAGGGGCCGGTGTCCTCGACGTGGTCGCGGCGGTGCACCAGAAGGTGCTCTCCGCGCCCGCCGTCCAGGGCGGCAGTTACAACTGGCCGCAGGACGCCTCGGACCGCACCACGGTGCAGGTGCCGTTCACCAACACCAGCGGCAGCGACCTCACTCTGAACCTGAAGGTCAGCGGTGTGCACGGCAACGACGGCAGCGACGTCAACTCCGGCATCGTCAAGCTGGAGGAGGGCAAGGTGAGGATCCCCGCGGGGGCCACCGCCCAGGTTCCGCTGCGGATCGACCCCACCGCCCGTCTGAAGGACGCCCAGTACGGCGCCGTCACCGGCCGTCTCATGGCCACCGGCGGCGATGTGCACGTCTCGGTGCCCGTCACGCTCTACGTCCAGCCGGAGACGGTCACCCTCCGGGTCGAGGTCATCGACCGCAACGGCAAGCCGGCGACCGGCGCGTCCTCCCTGGACCTGGTCAGCCTCGACACCGACAAGGGCGAGCGCCGCTACAACAACGGCGCGACCGACCAGACGTACAGCGTGCGTCCGGGCGACTACGCCCTCAGCAGCTTCGTGGGGGGCTACGACGAGGAGAACACGCCCGAGTCGGTCGCCTACATCGCGAACCCGCAGCTGCGGGTCACCCATGACACCACCGTCGTCCTCGACGCCCGCAAGGCCCACCGGCTGAGCCTGGACACCGACCGCCCCTCGAAGGTGAACAACACCACGTTCAGCTACTCCCGCACCTGGGACGACACCTGGCAGACATCCGGATCGCTGATGGCCGGCAGCGCTGTCCAGAAGTTCTACGCGGACGTCGACGGACGCGCCAAGAACGGTACCTTCGAGTTCCGGCCCATCTGGCGCGCGAGCGGTTCCCAGGGCGGCTCGTCCTACGTCTACAACCTCTCGTTCCCGACCCGGGGTCCGCTGCACTCCGACCAGGTCTACCAGCCCAAGGACTCCAAGCTGGCCCAGGTCACCGAGAAGTGGAACGCCATGGGCAAGGAGGGCGACTACATCGACGCGATGTTCATCCGCCCCTCCGGGAGCAGCGGAGCCTACGTCCCCGTGAGCCCGTTCGGCACGGTCCATGTGCCCGGTACCCGCACCGCCTACTACACGACCGGCGACGACGCCTGGTACCACGCCGCGATGACCAGCTTCCCGTTCGCCGCGTTCATGGAAGACCAAGAGCGCACCTACCGGGCCGGAGAGCGGCGTGCCGAGGAGTGGTACGGCGGCCCCCTGCGGCCGGCCGCACCACGCGACGCCGACGGCAACCTGATGCTGGCCGCCGAGCGGCAGGGCAACCTGATCGGCATCCAGACCGCGCTCTGGCTCGACGCCTCCGGCGACCACTGGTCCTACGGCGGGTCGTTCGGCGACCTCGGCAACCTGGTGCTGAAGCGCAACGGTGAGCAGATCGCCCGCAGCGCCTGGCCGTACGACGTGTTCAAGGTGCCGGACGAGGACTCCGCGTACGAGCTCACCCAGAACCTGGAGAAGATCCCCTCCTCGGACCGGAACTGGCTGCGCTCCAACGCCGTCACCACCACCTGGAGCTTCCGCTCCCACCTGGAGCCGGACGTCTACTCCCGCGGCCTGCCGATCCTCTTCCCGGCGTACGACCTGCCGGTGGACGGCATGAACACCCTGCCGGCGCAGAGCGGCATCAGGGTCGGCCTGTCGGTAGAGGGCCACGCCGGGTACACCCCGGGCGCGATCACGGCGGCCTCGCTGTCCTACTCCTACGACGGCGGCGCCACCTGGACCAAGGCGCCGACCGAGCAGCACGACGGCAGGTGGACGGCCGTCCTCGACCACACCGGCGCCGCCGGCAAGCAGGTCACGACGAAGGCCACCTTCACCGACGCCAACGGCAACGCGGTCACCCAGACCATCACCCGCGCCTACGACGTCCGGTAACCGCACGGTCCGGGCCGGGCGCTCTCCCGCAACAGGGGGCGCGCCCGGCCTGCCGTCCGTGGAGGTCCGCGCCAGGGTGGAGCACACCTTCGCCCGCATGAAGAGCGGGAAGAACCTTCGCGACTGCCGCTTGAAAGGCGACGGCGTGCACCACGCCATGCTTGGCATCGCCTGCCTCCATAACCTCGCCCTCGCGGGATGGTCAGGCTGAACATGAGTGCCCCAACCCTGACCTTCAAAGCCGGTTGATCACTGCGGGACAGCCTTTAAGGGCGCCTGACCAGGAAGGATGTCTGGCGGGCGCCCTCGCCCGGCTCTGCTGACGCAGCGTGCCGAAATCCGGCCCAGCTCCCGACTCCTCCCAGGCGAGTCCCACCTCTGACTCGCTGTTCCGGGGCATTTCCGGGCGGAGGGAGCGGGGCGGGCTTCATGTCCAGAGCTGTTCGCCGAGAGTCCCGGCGGATGCGGCGCCGGGCAGGACGTAGGCCACGGCCGAGGCCCGGTGCTGGAGGAACGGGTTGAGGGCGTCGCGGGCGGCCAGGCGGTTCTGGACGCGGGTGAACTGGGCGGAGTCGCGCATGAAGGCACAGAAGAGAAGGCCGCGGTCGGTCGGGCCGTCGTCGTAGCTGTAACTGCGGCGGAGCATACGGGCACCGCCGTCGAAGCGGGGGCTGGCGAGACGCACATGGGCGGTGGCGGGGATGACGTAGGAACCGTCGGGGTTCTTGGCGTAGATGTCCGGCTCGTCATGCTCGGCGGTGCCACTGAGGGCGACGCCGTCGCGGGCACGGCGGCCGATCACCCGGTCGCGCCGGCCCTCGGAGAGAGCCGCGAAGCCGGTGACGTCCATGCGGATCCTGCGGTAGACCAGAACGGTGCCGTTCCCGTGGGCTCCGGGTGGGCCCCAGACCCACTGCTCGGCCGCCGCGTGATCGGGGTTGGCGGTGCCGTCCTTGGAGCCGAACAAGTTGCGCGGGGTGGTGCCCGGGGCCGTGTGGGGCAGGAAGCCGGACTGGGTCCAGCGCGGCACGGCGCCGGCGGCGTGTGCGGCCCGGCCGACGAGTTCGGCAACGACGGTGAGCGTCCAGCGGTCGGCTGCGCACAGTTGGACCAGAAGATCGCCGTTGCTGCGGCGTGGGTCGAGGCGGTCGCCGGGGAACGGCGGCAACTCCGCCAGTGAGGAGGGGACGTTGAGGTCGAGCCGAGCGGCGAGAGCGGGGCCGATGCCGACCAGGGAGGCGAGCCGGGTCGCGCCACCGCCTTGGAGCCGCGGGTCCGGCGGTGCGTCGGAGGCTGCGGTGGCGAGCGTGCTGGTCAGCGCGCCGAGGACGCTGCGAAGGGCCTTCCGGTCGGCGGCGGCCGAGGTCCGGGGGAGGTCGAAGGAGAGCAGGTGCGTCGCCGGTTGCTGGGGCGCCGTAACACCTGCCTGTCGGGCGCCGTGGAAGGGAATCGCGGCCTCGGTCGGCGGGGCGCCGGTGGTGGCACGGTCGGCTGTCCGGTCGTCTCTCGCCAGTTCGTCGGCTGCCGCGCCGACCCCGGCGGCGAGCACCGCGCCGGCTGCGAGCAGTGCCCGACGCCGCCCGAAACCGGTTGCCGCGGGTTGGGGTGGATCCTGCGCATTTCCCTGTTCGGTGGGCATAGGCCTATTGGAGACGATAAAACATCTGCCATGCAAACCCTGTCTGCAGAACGCCTGTTGAACCGCCCGGCAGTCCCGACGGCGGTGTTCCGGGCGGCGCTGCGTCTGTCGGTGCTGGTCGTCTCGGCCGCGTTGGCTGCCACCGGATGCTCCGGTACGGGGGCGACGTCCGACGATGCGCGGCATCCGGCGGGGAGTGTGCTGCGCGTTCCGCAGGATTTCCCCTCGGTGCAGCAGGCGGTGGACGCCGCTCGTGAGGGCGAGACGGTGCTCATCGGCCCGGGCGTGTACCGGGAGAGCGTGCGCGTCACCAAGCCCCGCTTGGTGCTGCGCGGAACGGACCGCAACAAGGTGGTCTTCGACGGCGGTGTGCGTCTGGCCAACGGCATCACCGTGACCGGCGCCGGCTCGGTGGTCGAGAACCTCACCGTGCACGGCTACCTCGCCAACGGCGTGCTGTTCACCGGCGTCACAGACGAGCGGTTGCAGCAGCGCGGCGCCGGCGGCTCCGCCTACGACCCGCTGGACACCACCCGCTTCCCTGCCGTCCGGGGCTTCCGCGCGACCCGGGTCACGGCATACAACAACGGCCTGTACGGCATCTACGCCTTTGACGCGCGCGACGGCGTGATCGAGGACTCCTACGCCTCCGGGCACGCCGACTCCGGTATCTACGTCGGCCAGTGCAAGCCCTGCGGCACCGTCGTCCGCGGCAACACCGTGGAACGCAACGCGGTCGGCATCGAACTGACCAATGCCTCGGACAACCTGTCGGTGCTGGGCAATCGCGTCGCCCGCAACCGGGTCGGCATCACGGTCAACTCCAACGACCTGGAGGCCCTCGCCCCGCAGCACGGCGCGGTGATCGCGGGCAATGTGGTCGCCGACAACAACGCCACCGACACGCCCGAGCAGGCGGACGGGGGCTTCGGCATCGGCATCGGCATCGGCGGCGGCACCGCGAACCGCGTCCAGCGCAACCTGGTCCGGGGCAACCGGGCGGCCGGAGTGGTCGTCACCGACCCGCCGGGGCATCCGGCGAGCGGCAATCGCGTCGAAGGCAACCGCGCCACCGGCAACGGCATCGACCTCGTGCTGGCCTCGGCCGACCCCGGCAACTGTTTCGCGGGCAACCGGCCCGACACCCAGAGCCCGAACGGCCTGGAGGGTCGCGCGGGCTGCGGCACCCGCGGCCGGGGCGCGCTGCCCACCGGCCGGACCGCGCCGGTGCAGGCGCCGCCCGGCGTCCCGTTCAGCCAGGTACCGGTCCCACCCGCCCAGCCGTCCATGCCGGACCCGACGGCCCCGGGCAGCCCGGCGACCGGCCTGCCGGGGGTCGTCGACGCCGCCGCGTATCCGCTCCCGAAGGACGTGGACGCCGTGCCGCACTCACGCTGAGCATGGCGCTGCGGTGGACTCGGTCCCCGTTCACCGTGCCGCCCCGAAGGATGGGGCGAGGAGGGCCGTCGGCAACCGCGGAAGCCGGGGCGCATCGGCACCGAGATGTCAGCCGGTGCCCCACGGCGCCTCGGGGAGCTTCGCGCGGCCCTCGCGCCCGGAGAACTCCACGGTGGTCGGAGTCCCCAGGCCCGGCATCCGCATCGTCACCCGTCGCAGGCCGCCGTCATCGTCGACCCAGTACGTCAGCGGTGACCGTCCGCCGTCGGGACCCGCACCGGGCGTGGCGCCCTGGGCGCGTGGCCCGGCGAACCGGTCGTAGCTGCGGCCGTCGATGCGATCACGCGCCAGCCGGCGAGCCCCGGACTGTGCGAGCAACAGCGGGTTGTCGGGGCGGTCCGCGCCGAGCCCGATCAGCAACTGGAGCCCGGCGTCCAGGGGATCGGTCGTGTAGGAGCGCGCGGACCAGCCCGAGCGCGGGATGTGCTCGGCCTGCTGCCAGGCCGGTCTGTTGTCGCCCTTGGGCACGGGGGCCAGGCCGAGGCCGCCGGTGTCCCAGACGATCAGCCCGTGGTCGAGCTGCCCGGTGGCGGGCCCGGAAGTGCCGGAGGATCCGGTGACTTGGTAGCTCCCCACGGCCCGGTGGGTTCGGTAGTCCACGACTCCCTTGACCCGCACCACCACTCCGCCGCCCTCGGTGGCGGTCAGGGTGACCGCCACGGGACTGGCCTGGTACAGATTCAGCCGCGACAGCGCCAGCCTGGACGCCTCCTCCATTGTCACCGGCCGCTCGGTGGTGGTGTCGTCGGAGTAGGTCCGGTAGGCGGCCAGGCCGCCCACTGCGGCGCCGCACGCCGTGATCGCGATCAGTGTTCTCAACCAGAGGGCCCGACGCGGCGTACGGCCGTCGGTCTTCCTCTTCCGAGCCATGCGGTCGCCTTCTCTCATCGGTCGGTCACACAGGAGGGCGGGTTCGCGAACCGCTGGTCCGCGAACCCGCCCGAGCCGGCCCGGACGGTCACCGGTGCCGGTCGCCCCGCTCCGGGGCTAGCGGTGCTGTGCCCTTCGCCTGCGCATCAGTACGACCAGTGCCGCACCGAGGACTGTGAGCGCGGCGCAGCCGGCCAGGGCCAGCGAAACCACCTGGCTCATGCCGGTGGAAGCCAGGCCCGAGTTGGGTGTGTGGCCGGGTGCACCCGGTGCGCCCGGTGCACCCGGAGCCCCCGGCGAACCCGGTTTGCCTGGTGTGTCCGGTACCGGCGTCGTCGGTTTCGGCGTCGGCTCGGTGGTGGGAAGCCGTCGGTTGACCGCTGTCACCGAGACCCCGTCGTCGAGATTGTCGGAGGTCAGCACCAGCGGCCCGAACACGGTCACGTCCGGTGCGGCGTAACCCGCGGGCGGGCTGACCTCCTGCCAGTAGTACGTGCCCGGTGCGCCGGTCCCGCGGCAGATGCCGTCGGTCCCGGTCATGCAGGGCTTGCCGACCTTCGTGTCCGGCTCCGCCCCGGTGGTCTGCAGCTCGTCGGAGCCGTTCGTCTCCTTCCACAGCTGGAATTTCGCCCGGGCCAGCGCTCTGCCGTCCTGGTCGTGCTTGACCAGGCGCAGCACGCCCTCCTGTTGCCGGAAGCCGAAGTCGTAGGTGTGGTCGTTCTCTCCGGGCCCGCCGGTGGTCAGCGCCCGCTCCGGGAATTTTGCGTCGCGCGGGACGATGCCCTTGGAGTCGATGAAGTGGTTGTCGCCGACATCCGCGTCCGTGGGCACCCACTGGTAGAGCGGGCCGCCCTTGGCGTAGTCGGCCGGTTTGTCGAGGCGGATGGTGTACTTGGTCCTCGGCTGGAGGCCACCGGTGACATTGGAGTCGTCGAAGTAGTACTCGCCACGCGCCGTCGTCCCGGTCGTCCCCACGAGCTTGCCCGACTCGTCGTACAGGGCGACGGTCGCGCCCACGACCGGGCGCTGGCCCGGGTTCTGGATGCCCTTGCGCTCGGGGTCGTACCAGACCCGGTTGCCGATCTGGAGCGGGGCCTGGTCGCAGAGCACCTCCAGGTCGCCCATCGAGGCGCCCTTGCCGAACGGGGCGATGCTTCCCGGTGGGTTGAGGCGCAGGCCGGAGTTCGGGTCCTGCTTGCCGTCGCGCTTGACGAAGGCGGTGCCGTACCCGAAGGCGGTGCTGTTGGGGTCGAAGCCGGCGGTCGCGATGGTGTCCTCGACCTTGGAGAGCGCCATGCCCGCGAAGGACGCGTTGTGGTGGGAGCCCATCCGGCTGGTGTCGAAGAAGCGGGTGCCCCGGGGGGTGAGCCCGCAGCCGTTGTTGGTGTCCATCACGTACAACTCGCCCGTCAGGCACGCCTTGTTCAGGTCACCGCCGGCCAAAACGCTGGCGGCCGAGGTGGGCGTGGGGGCGGCCGGGGCCCGGTCGGCGAAGCGGTCGCGGAAGGCCAGCAGCATGGAACCGTCGGCCTCGAAGTCGATCTCGCCCAACTCCGGTTCGGGTTGGGCCAGATAGCTCCGGCAGGCCTGGCCGTTCTGCGCGGTCGGGAAGGTGTTGGTCCAGGGGAACCAGCCCGCGCCGTCGCACGGGGGCCCGCCGACCGTGGACTGGCGCGGGTAGTCCAGCGGCTGGTCCAGCACCGGCTTCCGGAACGCTCCGGTGGCGAGGTCGAAGGGCATGACCACCGCACGCAGGTCCGTCACCTTCCCGGTGGACTCGCCGGAGCACACCCCGCCGACGTAGCCGACGCCGTCATGCAGACCGAGGCCGAACGGGCGCCAGTCCACCGCCGCCGGACAGCCCGGATCCGGGATGGCGGCGACGGTCTTCGGCGCCGCCGCGGTCGCCACCGTGGCGTCATAGCGGTAGAGCTTGCGGTTGTTGAGGTTGACGACGAACAGGTCCCTGCCGTCATCGGTGATCTTGATGCCGCCCAGGCTCTCCTTGCCGGGCACGGTGAGGAAGGCGTCGTCAGTGCCCTGGCCGTGTGCCGTCGTCCCCGCGTCCGGGACGACGGTGAACAGGGTGGTCTTCTTCTGCGCGCGGTCGGTCACGTAGATCCCCCCGGCGCCGCCCGGACCGTAGTCCGTGGTGCGCTTGGCCAGCGCGGAGGAGAACACCCGCTTGTCGGCCTTGTTCCACGCGATGCCGAAGAGAGTGCCGGTCTCCGCGTTGGTGGCGACGTTCGTGACGTTGACGTCGACACCGTCCTGACCGCGTGCGCCGTACGGAAAGGAGACCAGCGTGCGCTGGGTCCCGCCCTCGCGCGTGGCGGGCTGACAGGTCGTCACCAGCGGTGCGTTCTTCTGGCAGTAGTCAGCCGGACTCCACAGCCCGGTGGTGTACGCCACGTTCTTCTCGTTGGAGAGGTCGACGAACTCCTCATTGCTGCTCAACTGGTTGGGCGCACCGTCCAGTCCCTGGCGCGAGGCGAAGGCCGGGAACAGCACACCCGGCTTCGGATTCACCACCTGCACCCGGTACTTGCCGCTGGTGGCGCTGTCCGCAGCCGGAGTCAGTGTCACGGTGCCGTCGGCCGCCGTGACCCCCTCGATGCCCGTCCCGGTGTCGCCGGTGAGGGTCACCTTGACGCCCGCGATGCCCGGTTCCAGCGCGGGGGTCCACACTCCGGTGTTGTCCACGGCCCGGATCACCCGGACCGTCACCGACCCGTCCCCCGCCTGCGAGTGCGCCACGGGCGCCACGGCTAACGAGCCACTACCGATTCCCAAGGCGAGCGCGGCCAGGCAGCCAACGGTGCGGCGACCGGGCATGCCCGGCCTCCGCCGACGCGGCTCGGGCGCGGCTCCCTTCGCTTGTTCATTCGTAGATTTCATCCCCTGCTCTCAGCGTTCAGAAGGGCCTGATGTCCTGCTCGTGAGGGAGTACATAGAGATGCGGAGAACCGCCTTGCCAGCGATCTTAGAAGGGCTTTGGGCAAGATCGTGGCGGAATGGCGAACTCGTCCTCCACCGAACTCTCACGCAGCGGCCTCCGAGCGCATCACAGACGGGGCGGCGAGGTGGCGAGCGAGCTCGCACGCCTGCCGCGCCGGTCGCTGCGGACGCGGACGCCCTCCGGGTTTCGGCCGAACTCGACGACGACACGGTCACCGTGATCCTTCGCTGATCCGCACCGCCAGTCGCAGTTCCGGCGAGCACGCCCAAGGGATCGCCGTACCGAACCGACCCTCACGGCGCCACGCAGGTGAAGGGAGAACGACCGGGCCCGGCGCAGACCGCACGGGCGACGGCGGAGCCGACCGACGCCGGCCGGTCGATGTCCCCGGCCACGTCGGCCCGCGCCTGGGCGGGGCCCGGAGCATCCCCTCGAACGCGCCACTTCATGGCCCACCGCCGGACACGGGTGCGGAATTTCCACACGATCCCGTTGAGGACCCGTCGGTCGTCCAGCCGCTTGCGCTCCGCGACGAAGCGGGCAACAGCGGCCCGACGAACCACCGTGCCATGTCCCACAGTTCATGGCAGGGCGCGGTGTTCGGCCCGGTCGCTCCACGCCCACGGCCCGGCGGTTGCTCGCCGACACCGACGAGCCTTCACTCGCTCCGCTGCGAGCGGCCCGCGCTTCAGCCCGGGAAGTCGCCTGGATGCAGACCGCCGAGATCGGCGAGGGCACACCCGCTGTCCGGTCCGGCGGACGCGAACTCTCCGGCCTGGTCCTGGACCTCGACGCCACGCTGATCACCTGCCACTCGAAAAAGGAACAAGCCACGCCCGCCCACAAGGGCGGCTTCGGCTTCCATCCACTGCTGTGTTTCCTCGCGAACACCGGCGAGGCCGTGTCCGGCCGGCTGCGGCCCGGCAACCCCGGAGCCAACACCGCCACCGATCACATCGCGGTGCTGGACGACGCCCTCGCACACATCCCCGACGCTCACCGGCACAGCACCGCGATCCTGGTCCGCGTCGACAGCGCCGGATCCGCGAAAGCCTTCCTCACCCACATCCGAACCTTGCGCGAGCACGGCCTGGACCCGCGTTTCCCGGTACGCGGTCACCGAGCTGGTCCGCCACGCGACCCGGACCCTGCCTGAGCAGGTCTGGCACCCCGCCCCGGACCGGAACGGGACACTGCGCGACGGCGCCGAGGTCGCCGAGCTGACCGGCATGGTCGACCTTGCCTTCGACCGCCTCGCAACACTGCCCCGCCCCGCCGGCTGACCGCAAACCCCTGCCTGTCACGAACCGAAGGACCCCGGAGAACCGACCACCGCGCCGGGACTCCGCCATGCCCGAGCACCGAATCGCATCGGCCACCCGATAGTGGCCCCCTCGGCGACGCCTCATCACCCCAACCGAAACGGAGAGGCTAGGTTCAATATCGGAAACTTAGTGCTTTGGTGTGCGTTTGACTCGTTTCGGTTGGGTGGCGCCGACGAGGGTGATGGCCGGGGCGCGTGGTCGGTCTGTAGTGCGCCGTCCGACAACTGCTCGACCACGGGGAGCACGAGGTCTTTGCGGACGCGCCACAGCAGGTCCGCCCCGGTTGCCGCGGCTTTGCGCCACAGGTCCACGCCGTAGAAGCCACGGTCGGCCAGCAGCAGCATCCCGGGCCGCAGGGACACCAGGACCGTCCGGGCCGGAGTCTGCTCTCCGGCGCGCAGAGCTCCGATCGCGGCGTCGAAGACGGCATGGGTGCCGCACTCCACCAGGCCGACCATGCGCAACTGCGGACATCCGACGTCCTGTTCACCCCGCCCGGAGCGAGGCGGACGGCCGAAGGCATCCACGTTCGCCTTCGTGTCAGGCAGGTCGAACGTGGTGCCGTCGATCGCAGTCAGCCGCCAGTCGCGGTAGAAGGCGCCCTGCGTGGCCGATGTGGCAACCGGACGGCACACCCGCGCGAACAACTCCCGCAGCGGCGCCACACCCAACCGGGACCCGGCCTTCCAGATCACCGCCGAACTCGGCACCACCCACGACGCACGCCAACACCGCGCACCCTGCAAACCCGCTGTCAGCAGCCGGGCGACCTCCTCATAGCTCTGCCCCGAGAACAGGCACATCGCCAGCACGAAGTAGACCACCAACCGGGCCGGCAACAACCGGTTCCGCTGCTGCACCCGGCCCGTCTCCGCCAACACCTCGTCCACAAGCGACCGAGGAAACGTTTGCGTCAGCACCCCGACCGCGACCCGGTCCGACAACCGCACACCAAACGACTTCAGCTGACCCGCTCTTGGCATACCAACAACAAAGACCGGATTGCCCCTAAGTTACCAGTATTGCGGCTAGGTTCCCCCGGCGATGTGAGATCTCGTGCGATATGGGAGCGTGAGCGGGTGAGTGAGACGACGACTGAAACCCTGCAATACCGCTTTGACGGGCCAGAAGACGCACCGATCCTGGTCCTGGGGCCTTCGCTCGGTACTTCATGGCACATGTGGGACCGGCAGATACCGGAGCTCACCCAGCACTGGAGAGTCTTCCGCTACGACCTCCCGGGCCACGGCGGCGCCCCCGCCCACCCCGCCACCGCCATCGCCGATCTCTCCGACCGGCTGCTCGCCACCCTCGACGGCGTCGGCGTCCAGCGCTTCGGGTACGCGGGCTGCTCCATCGGCGGCGCGATCGGCGCCGACCTCGCACTGCGCCACCCGCGCCGGGTCGCCTCGCTGGCCCTGGTCGCCGCCTCGCCCCGGTTCGGCAGCGCCGACGAATTCCGCCAGCGCGGGGTGGTCGTGCGCACCAACGGTCTGGAGCCGATGGCACGCACCGCACCCGAGCGCTGGTTCACCCCCGGGTTCGCCGCCGCCCAGCCGGCCATCGTCGACTGGGCCGTCCAGATGGTCCGCACCACCGACCCCGGCTGCTACATCGCCGCCTGCGAGGCCCTCGCCGCCTTCGACGTACGCGGCGAACTCGGCCGCATCACCGCCCCGACGCTCGTCCTGGTCGGCGCCGAGGACCGGGTCACCGGACCGGGCGACGCCCGCATCCTGGTCGCGGGCATACCGGACGCCCGGCTCGCCCTCGTGCCCGCCGCCTCCCACCTCGCCCCGGTCGAGCAGCCCGGAGCCGTCACCGATCTGCTGCTCACCCACTTCTCCACGGCCTGGCAGGACACCCTCGCCGCCATCCCCGTCCCGCCCTCCACCCCGCAGCTCTCCGCGCCCGTGCTGCCCGTCGCGGAGATCACCGCCGCCACCCCGCAGCCCCGGCCCGGGATCACCGGACGCCCCGACCCGTACGAGCCCGGCCTGAAGGTGCGCCGCGAGGTGCTGGGCGACGCCCATGTGGACCGGGCCCTGGCCGACTCCGACGACTTCACCGAGGACTTCCAGGAGCTGGTCACCCGCTACGCCTGGGGCGAGGTGTGGACCCGGGAGAACCTGGACCGCCGTACCCGCAGCTGTGTCACGCTCACCGCGCTGGTCGTCTCCGGCCATCTGGAGAGCCTGGCCGCACATGTCAGGGCCGCCCTGCGCAACGGCCTCACCCCGGCCGAGATCAAGGAGGTGCTGATGCAGACCGCCGTGTACTGCGGAGTGCCCGCCGCCGGTGCAGCCTTCTCGGTCGCCCAGAAGGTGATCCAGGAGGAAACGAGGCCCCGCCCGTAGCAGGATGGGAGCCATGGACGCCGTGAACCCCATGCACCTGACACTGACCAAGAAGACACACTCCTGCATCCGGCTGGAGAAGGACGGGCGGACGCTCGTCATCGACCCCGGCGGCTTCTCCGAGCAGGACGCCGCCGTCGGCGCCGACGCGATGCTGGTGACGCACGAGCACCCCGACCACTTCGACGAGGGGCGGCTGCGCGCGGGCATGGAAGCCAATCCGGCCGCCGAGATCTGGACCCTGCGCAGCGTCGCGGACCGGCTCTCCGCGGCCTTCCCCGGCCGTGTCCACACCGTCGGCCACGGCGACACCTTCGTCGCGGCGGGCTTCGACGTACAGGTGCACGGCGAGCTGCACGCGGTGATCCACCCGGACATCCCGAGGATCACCAACATCGGCTTCCTGGTGGACGGTTCGCTCTTCCACCCGGGCGACGCGCTCACCGTCCCCGACCGGCCGGTGGACACCCTGATGCTCCCGGTGATGGCTCCCTGGAACAAGATCTCCGAGGTCATCGACTACGTACGCGAGGTGAAGCCGCGGCGGGCCATCGACATCCACGACGCGCTGCTCACCGATCTCGCCCGCCCGATCTACGACAACCAGATCGGCAGCCTCGGCGGCACCGACCACGGCCGGCTGTCCCCGGGGGACTCGACCGGACTGTGACCGGCGCCGGTCCGGCGACTGTCAGTGCCAGACGTTAGGTTTACGTACATGCGCATCGCCACTTGGAACGTCAATTCGATCACCGCCCGGCTCCCGAGGCTGCTGACCTGGCTGGAGAGCACCGGCACGGATGTGCTGTGCATCCAGGAGACCAAGTGCACCGCCGAACAGTTCCCGGCGGACGCGCTCCGCGAGCTCGGCTACGAGTCCGCGGTCAACGCCACCGGCCGGTGGAACGGCGTGGCGCTGGTCTCCCGGGCCGGCCTGTCCGACGTGGTCCAGGGACTGCCCGACGGTCCCGATTACGACGGGGTGCAGGAGCCGCGGGCGATCTCCGCGACCTGCGGCCCGGTCCGCGTCTGGTCGGTCTACGTGCCCAACGGCCGCGAGGTCGAGCACGCGCACTACGCGTACAAGCTGCGCTGGTTCGAGGCCCTGCAGAAGGCCGTCGCCGCGGACGCCGCGGGCTCGCAGCCGTTCGCGGTCCTGGGCGACTTCAACGTGGCCCCGACCGACGAGGACGTCTGGGATCCGGCCCTGTTCGAGGGCGCCACGCATGTCACCCCCGCCGAGCGTGCCGCCCTCGCCGCGCTGCGCGAGGAAGGGCTGTCGGACATCCTGCCGCGCCCGCTCAAGTACGACCGCCCGTACACCTTCTGGGACTACCGGGAGCTGCGCTTCCCGAAGAACAAGGGCATGCGGATCGACCTGGTCTACGGCAACGCGCCCTTCGCCGCGGCGGTCAAGGACAGCTATGTGGACCGCGAGGAGCGCAAGGGCAAGGGCGCGTCCGACCATGCCCCGGTGGTCGTGGACCTCGACATCTGAGGACCCGTTGTCAGTGGCGGCCGATAGCGTGATAGCTGTCCTTATCCCGCTTGCTGGCTGCTTGCTGTGACCAGGACAGCCCCGCCCGTTCAGCGCCGGGCGGGGCTCCATCCACCCCGGTCCGTCAGACCGCGGCGACGCCGTCCCGGTCCCGGCCGCGATCGGCGGCACGGTTCATTCCCAGCGCCGCCCCGGCGGAGCCCAGGGCCAGGACCATCAGCAGGGCGCTCACCCACAGCGGCGACCGGAAGCCGAACCCCGCACTGATCGCCAGCCCGCCCAGCCAGGGGCCGAGCGCGGCACCCACATTGAACGCGGCCGTGGCGAACGAGCCGGACAGGGTCGGTGCGTCGGCCGCCAGCCGGAACACCCACGAGATCAGCGCCGTACCGGTGCCGAACGCCAGCATCCCCTGGACGAGGACGAGCGCCATGGTCGCGGACGGACTGCCCGCGGTCAGCGCGAACCCGGTCCAGCCGATCACCAGCGCCACCAGACCGGCCGCGGTGAAGGAGACCGGCCGCGCGTCGACGAGCCGGCCGGCGGCCGTGACGCCGATGAACGAGCCCAGTCCGAACAGCGCCAGCAGACCGGGAACCCAGGCGGTGGCGAGCCCGGTGACATGGGTGGCGAGGGGTTCCACGTAGGAGAACGCGCAGAACGTCGCCCCCTGCACCAGGGCGCTCGTCAGCAGGGTCAGCAGCAGCCGCGGGCCGGCCAGGGTCCGCAGCTCGACGCTCGCGGGAGCGGGAGTGGACTCCGGCCGCCCCGCCGGAACGGTCCTGGCGATCACGATGACGGCCGGCACACAGACCAGGGCCACGGCCCAGAACGCCGACCGCCACCCCCAGTGCCCGCCCAGCACCGCACCGGCGGGCACCCCGGCCACACAGGCGACGGTGACACCCCCGACCACCACCGAAGTGGCGCGTGCCCGTGCCTCGGGCCCGACCATGGAGACCGCGGTCACCAGGGCCACCGCCCAGAACCCCGCATTGGCCAGCGCCGCGACGACCCGGGTCGCGAGGAGCACCCCGTAGCCGGGAGTGAGCGCGCCGATGACATGGACGGCGCTGAAGACACAGAGGAAGAACAGCAGTGCGCGGCGGCGCGGCCAGTTCCGGCTGAAGAGCGCCATCAGCGGCGCCCCGATGATCATTCCGATCGCGAAGGCCGAGGTCAGGAGCCCCGCGGCGGGGATGGACACATGCAGATCGTCGGCGATGTCCGAGACCAGCCCGGACAGCATGAATTCAGAGGTGCCCTGGGCGAAGACGGCGAGCCCGAGCGCGTAGACAGCGAATGGCATGAAGGAACCCCATGGACGGCAGACGAATGGACCAGGCAGGGGGTGTGGGCCCACGCCCGCCCGGCATGACGGGCGGCAACGCGGAAGAACGTCCGGAGAGTTCATGGACGTGACCCGGCAACGCGGCAGGCGCCGGAGCGGGAGAGTCCGCGCACGGCCGCATCGGGAGCGGTGCACGAGCGCGGACGGGAAGAGCGCAGCCCACACAGCGGTGGTCCTGCGGCGGCAGCCGATGGGAATCGGCTCCGGGGCCGGTACTCGGCGCGACGGGAGCGATTCTTCGGCGGATCAGCCACCGGCGGACCGGTGGCTAGCCTCTGTCGGACTCGGGGCTGGACATGATCGTGAAGCTACCAGCCCGATCGCCTCGCCTCCACCCCTTTTCGACCGGAACCACTTTCTGCCGGAACCGTGAGACCTCCCGGCGCGCGGGCCCGGGGCGGTGGTGCACGGCGCACGCGGCGGCGCGCGAGCGGGCGCCCACCTCCGGTTCAGCACTCGAACGACAGGCCGCGCGCCCTGTGGTGCACAACACAGGAGGGATGCGACCCTGAGTGGTATGAACATCCCTTTCTTGGACAACTGGCGTAAGCGTCACGACGGTGAGCGGGGGGCGGGGCTCGCCGCCGCCGTCGCGGCCGATCCCGATGGCGTGGCCGAGCTCCTCGCCGAGTGCGAGCTGCTGCGTGTCCGGGCGGGGCAGCGCGGGCTCGAACTCGACGACAGCCCGGCCTCGTTGGCGGCGCTCGACCAGTTGCCGCCGCGCTGGCGCGACGACCCCGAGGAGCTGCCCTGGCTGGGTAATGACGCGGGGCTGTACCTCGGGACGGTCCTGGTGCGGAACGTCCCCGGCGCGGTCTGGAGCATCTGGCCGAGCGGGCAGCCCGTGGTGCGGCTCGCCTCCGGACGCGAGATCGATGTGGTGGAGGCCGGACTGGACTGGGCGATGGCGGGCAGCCCCGAGCTCTCGCAGGTGTACTCGGAGTCGGCCGAAGGGTAACTAATTCACTACAACCGAATAAGAAGCCTTATGCCCCATTTGTGCGTGTCGGTGACGAAGTCCCTTTTCAGGCTGGATAGTTTGCGCTGACCTCGACACAGCGAAAAGTGGGTAGGGCAGCGTATGGCCGTCGATCCGTTGATCGAGCTGCGGGACGTCAACAAGTACTACGGACAGTTGCACGTACTGCAGGACATCAATCTCACCGTCGGCCGCGGGGAGGTGGTGGTGGTCATCGGCCCCTCCGGCTCCGGCAAATCAACGCTCTGCCGGACCATCAACCGGCTGGAGACGATCGAGTCCGGCCGGATCGCGATCGACGGCAGACCCCTCCCCGAGGAGGGGAAGGGGCTGGCCCAGCTCCGGGCCGAAGTGGGCATGGTCTTCCAGTCGTTCAACCTGTTCGCGCACCGGACCGTGCTGGCCAATGTCTCGCTCGCCCAGCTCAAGGTCCGCAAGCGGAAGAAGGACGAGGCGGACCGGCGCTCCCGTGAGCTGCTGGAGCGGGTCGGTCTTGCCGCGCAGGCCGACAAGTACCCCGCCCAGCTCTCCGGCGGCCAGCAGCAGCGCGTGGCCATCGCCCGCGCCCTCGCCATGGACCCCAAGGCATTGCTCTTCGACGAGCCCACCTCGGCGCTCGACCCGGAGATGATCAACGAGGTGCTGGAGGTGATGCAGCAGCTCGCCCGGGACGGCATGACCATGGTCGTCGTCACGCACGAGATGGGCTTCGCCCGCTCCGCCGCCAACCGCGTGGTCTTCATGGCCGACGGACGCATCGTCGAGGACCGCACTCCCGAGGCGTTCTTCACCGATCCGGAGAGCGACCGCGCCAAGGACTTCCTGTCCAAGATCCTCAAGCACTGACGGGGGGCTCCGTGTTGCGTACGAGAAGAGTTCTGGCCGCCTGCGCCGGCCTCCTGCTGGCCGTACTCGCCACCGCGTGCGGCAAGGAGGGCAGCCCGCCGGTGAAGGGCCCCAAGCCCGAGCAGCTGCCGGTGTACAAGGTCGACACCAACTTCCAGCTGCCCGCCTCGCCGACCTGGGAGAAGGCGAAGAAGCGCGGCTACCTCCGGGTCGGGGCCAAGGAGGACCAGCCCTACCTGGGCGAGAAGGACCCGGCCACCGGTGTCTACTCCGGCTTCGACATCGAGATCGCCAGGATGATGTCGGCCTCGCTCGGCTTCGACCCGAAGACGATCCGCTTCAAGACCATCGCCTCCGCCAACCGCGAGACGGCGCTGCAGAACGGGCAGATCGACTACTACGTCGGCACCTACACCATCAACGACATGCGCAAGAAGCTCGTCGGCTTCGCCGGGCCCTACTACATGGCCGGACAGAGCCTGCTCGTCCGCACCGACGAGAACGACATCAACGGCCCGCAGGACCTGGCCGGCAAGACGGTCTGCTCGGCCGCGGGATCGACCCCGTACCAGCGCATCGCCGCCGACTACCCGAAAGCCGTCCTGGTCGCCTATGACACGTACTCGATCTGCGTCGACAACCTGCTGACCTACCAGGTCGACGCCGTCACCACCGACGACGCCATCCTGCTCGGCTTCGCGGCCAAGGCGCCCAAGGAGATGAAGGTCGTGGGCAAGCCGTTCTCCCAGGAGCCGTACGGCATCGGAGTCCCGCGCAGCGACAACGCGCTGCGGTTCGCACTCGACGACGCCCTGGCGGCCAACGAGAAGAACGGCAACTGGAAGAAGGCGTTCGAGGCCACTCTCGGTCTCTCCGGAGTGCCCGCGCCGACACCGCCGCCCATCGACCGCTACCCGGCGACCTGAGAGGGCGGACATCGACCATGGACGTACTCACCGAGAATTTCGCGCTCTACGGCAAGGGCTTCCTGGGCACGGTCGAACTGACCGTCTACTCCTCGATCCTGGCCCTGCTCCTCGGCTTCTTCATGGCCTCCTGCCGGGTGGCCCCCGTCGGCTCGCTGCGCGTACTGGGCACGGTCTGGGTGACGGTGCTGCGCAACACCCCGCTGACGCTGCTCTTCTTCGCGGTCCTGCTCGGGCTGCCGCGCTTCGGCCTGGTCCTTCCCTTCGAGGTCTTCGCGGTCGTCGCGCTCGGCTGCTACACCTCCGCGTTCATCTGCGAGGTGCTGCGCTCGGGCATCAACACCGTGCCGACGGGACAGGGCGAGGCGGCCCGCAGCCTCGGCATGACCTTCGGCCAGACGCTGAACGCCGTGGTGCTGCCCCAGGCGTTCCGGTCGGTGATCCCGCCGATCGGCTCCACGCTCATCGCCCTCGCCAAGAACTCGGCGATCGCCGGGGCGTTCAGCGTCACCGAGCTGCTCGGTACCTACAAGACCCTCAACGAGCTGGGCTACAGCATCATCTGGACCTTCGTCTGGATCGCCGTCGGCTACCTGATCATCACCCTGTCCATCAGTGCGCTCTTCAACGTGATGGAGAAGCGCTGGGGAGTCGCCCGATGACCACCCGCACCGCGCCGTCCGCCACCGCGCTCTACGACATCCCGGGCCCGGCGACCCGCAAACGCCATCTCCTGTACGGGTTCGTCTCGACGGCCCTGATCCTCGCCCTGCTCGGCTGGGTCGTCTATCTGCTCTTCGACACCGAACAGTTCACCAGCGCCAAGTGGACACCCTTCACGTACAAGGGCATTCAGGAACTGCTGCTGCGCGGTCTGGGCAACACCCTCAAGGCGTTCGCGTACGCCGCGGTGCTCTCCCTCCTGCTCGGCGCGGTCCTCGCCGTCGGCCGGCTCTCCGATCACCGGCCCGTGCGCTGGATCGCTACGCTGCTGGTGGAGTTCTTCCGGGCCATGCCCGTACTGGTGATGATCTTCTTCATCTTCGTGGCGCTGAAGGTGCAGCCGCTGCCCGCCCTGGTCACCGGTCTGACCCTGTACAACGGTTCGGTGCTCGCCGAGGTGTTCCGTACCGGGATCGTCTCGGTGGAGCGCGGCCAGTCCGAGGCCGCGTACGCCCTGGGGCTGCGCAAGACGCAGGTCACCACGTTCGTACTGGCCCCGCAGGCGGTGCGCGCCATGCTGCCCACGATCATCAGCCAGCTGGTCGTGGCGCTGAAGGACACCTCGCTCGGCTATCTGATCACCTACGAGGAATTCCTCCACGCGGGCAAGCTCATCGCGTCCAACCTCGACTACGATCTTCCCTTCATCCCCGTAGTGATGGTGATCTCGCCGATCTACATCGGGATGTGCATGCTGCTCTCCTGGTTCGCGACCTGGGTGGCCAAGCGGGAACGGCGCAATCCGAAGATGAAGGCCGTGAAGATCGCACCGGCCGAACCAGGGACGCTGCTGCCGGGAGTGCAGTAGCGGGGCCCGCCGCGAGGCGGTCCCGGCAGAGCGGTGCCCGCCCGGCAGCAGCCGGTGATCACTTCTCGCGCAACGGCACGGACACGTACGACGGGTCCGCCGGTGACGAGGAGAAGGTCAGCTGTGATCCGGTCGGGTTGTGCTCGATGTACCGCGGATCGACGGTGTCGATCACCAGGGTGAGACGGTGACCGGCCGGAACGTCGTAGGTGGTGGAGAACAGCTCCAGGCCTACGGGGAACGGTCGGCCCGGCGTCCGCCCGTGGAAGGTAGGGGGCGTTGCTGACCAGCTTGCCGAGGCCGAGCGGCCCTTCGTCGTAGAGATATGCGACGAAGGTGCCGCTCTCCTTGTTTCCGGTCACTGTGGTGTGGAGCTTCGCCGTACCGCGGATGTGCCGCTCCGCCGGGCGCCCCCGGACTGCCGGACCCCGGCGAAGGTGCGGGGCAGCAGCGGGGCGGAGGCCGAGGCGGGCGGCGGCTCCCCGGCCCGGCTACAGCGCGCTCTTCGCCTGCCAGTCGGCCCACGACACGTTCCACGCCCCGTACCCGTTGCCCTCCGCGACCGTGCCCTTGGCGTCCGCGCCGGTGATCTCGAACGGGTCGCCGACCCGCACCTGCTGGTAGAGCGCGGCGGCGTTGGCGTCGCTCATCCCGACACAGCCCGAACTGTGGTTGGCCACCCCGAAGTAGGCCGCGTTCCACGGCGCCGCGTGGGCGTACATCCCCGACCAGGTCAGCCGCATCGACGAGTCGACCATCTTGTCGTAGGCATCGCCGAGACCGACCGTCTCGGAGCGCATGTTGATCGTGCCCTCCTTGGCCATCAGTACGGCGGTGCCGCGCCAGGACGCCTTCTCGCCGCCGGGGGTGCCGGCCGACATGGGCACGTCCATGACGGTCTTCCCGTCCCGCTTCAGCGCCAGCCGATGGCGGTCGAGGTCGACCTTGACCACCTGGTCGGCGCCGATCGTGAAGGTGGTCCGGTAGTCGCGTACGAACCAGCCGCCGGACGGGCCCGAGTCGATGCCGTTGAGATCGGCGTCGAGCGTGACCTTCGTACCGGACTTCCAGTACTCCTTGGGCCGCCAGTCGACCCGGTCTTTGCCGGAGTAGTCCTGCAGCCAGCCCCAGGAGCCCTCGGTGTTGTTCGAGGTGGAGACCTTCAGGGCCTTCTCGACCGCCGCCTTGTCCTTGACCGGGTTGTCGAAGACGATCGAGAGCGGCTGGGCGACACCGACCGTGGTGTTCTTGCCGGGAGCCAGCGCCAGCTTGTTGACCTCGTCGGCGGTGGCGGTGGTGAAGTCGGCCTTGGCGCCGCCGCCCTCGGTGTTCTTCGCCTCGACGGCGTACGTGGTGCCGGGCGCGGCGGGCCGGTCCGACGTCCACGTCCTGCCGTCGGCGGATATCCGGCCGGTGAGCGCCTCGCCCCCGTCCGCGCTCACCGTGACCGTCTTCAGCTTTCCGGTGCCGAGCGTCACCTTCACCGGCGTACCCGGGGCGGCCTGGCTGCCGCGGAGGTTCACCGAGATCTCGGCCCCGGAGGCCGGAGCGGCCGCCTGACCCTTGTCCGACTCCGAGTTCGATGCGGCGGCACCGGAACAGGCGGTGAGCATGGCACCGAGCACCGCGGTACCGGCGACCAGGGTGATCCGGACCGGGCGGCCGAGGGGAGCGGTACGGCGTACGGGCCGGCGTGCAGCGATCAACGGAAAAACCTCCAAGGCATTGCTTCTCGTAGATGGAGAGGCGTTCATCCGACGATAGGTTCCGCAAATCGGCCGAAAACCGGGAAATACCCTGTGTGACATGTACCGCAGCACAACGGTCATCGTCCGGTCACATACGCCGCTCGGCTCCGTCACGGACCGCTGTGAGCATCCTGTGCGGCCTCGCGGAACCGACAGCGGGGCGGACCAGGGAGGGCCACGAACATGTCAGCGCTGCTCGCGACCGGAGACCGCCGTCATGACCAGGACCTGCGGATACGCGAACTGACCGCCGCCGAGCACCGGGCATTCCTGTCCACCCGCCCGGGGGCGAGCTTTCTGCAATACCCGTCCTGGGCCGCGGTGAAGGACCGGTGGACCTCCGAAACGGTCGGCTGGCACGGCGACTCCGGCGAACCGACCGGAGCAGCCCTGGTGCTCTACCGGCAATTCCCCGGCACGCGCAAGTACTTCGCCTATCTGCCCGAGGGGCCGGTGGCCGACTGGGCCGACCCGGACATCGACCGCTGGCTCGGCCCGCTCATGGCGTATCTGCGCAGGGCCGGCGCCTTCGCCGTACGGATCGGTCCCTCACCGGCGTACCGCCGCTGGGACACCGGCCGTCTCAAAGCGGCCACCGGGCCGGGACGGAAGGTCTCCGACGTGCTGGCGAGCGAGGTCGACCCGCTCGGCGCGGCCGTCGCCGAACGGCTCCGGGCCCGCGGCTGGCACCGCTGCGGCGGCGACGGCGAGGACGCCGACGCGCAGCCGCGCCATGTCTTCCACGTGCCGCTCGCCGGGCGGACCCCGGACGACCTGTGGTCCGGGCTCAACCAGGAATGGCGCCGCAACGTGCGCAAGGCCGAGAAGGCCGGGGTGCGGATCGTCATCGGCGGCGAGTCCGAACTCGCGGAGTTCCACCGGCTGCTGCGGATCACCGAGGAACGCGACGGCTTCCGGCTCGGCCGCTCACTCGCCTATTACCAGCGGCAGTACGCCGTACTCAACGCCGAACAGCCCGGCCGGATGCGGCTCTACCTCGCGGTCCACCAGGGCGAGATCCTGGCCGCCCACACCATGATCAGCACCGGCCGGCGGGTCTGGTACCAGACCGGAGCCTCCGCCGACCACCGCCGGGAGGTCCGCCCCAGCAACGCGCTGCAGTGGCGGATGATGCTCGATGCCCATGCGCTCGGCGCCGATGTGCACGACATGCGCGGGGTACCCTCCACCCTTGACCCCGACGACCGCCCCTTCGGGCTGCTCCGCTGGAAGCTCGGCACCGGCGGCCACGTCGTCGAGACGCTCGGAGAGTGGGAGACATCGGTGGGCGGAGCCACGAACAACACGCTGTACCGGGCGTTCCGGGCGTACCTGGCCCGCCGATGACCGCCACCGGAGCGACCACCACCGCGGTCGCCGACCACAAGCCCCGCTCGGTGCTGCGCAACGGCGCCGTCATGGCGGCCGGCTCCATCGTCTCCCGGGCGACCGGCTTCATACGCTCGGCGGTCGTCGTCGCCGCGCTCGGCACCGGGCTCCAGGCCGACGGGTACAACGTCGCCAACACCGTGCCCAACATCCTCTACACACTGCTCATCGGCGGCGCGCTCAACGCCGTCTTCGTCCCCGAGCTGGTGCGTGCGGCGAAGAACCACGCCGACGGCGGAGCCGCGTACACCGACCGGCTGCTCACCGTCTGCACCGTCGGCCTCCTCGCCCTCACCGGCATCACCGTCCTCGCCGCCCCGTGGATCGTCGCGGTCTACGCCCCCGGTTACCACGGCGCGCAGGCGGAAATGACCGTCGCCCTGGCCCGCTACTGCCTGCCGCAGATCCTCTTCTACGGACTGTTCACCCTCCTCGGGCAAGTACTGAATGCCCGGGGCCGGTTCGGCGCGATGATGTGGACCCCGGTCCTCAACAACGTGGTCATCATCGCCGTGTTCGGGATCTACCTCGGCATCGCGACGGGCTCCGACGGCACGCTCACCCCGACGCAGGCCCAGTGGCTCGGCTGGGGCACGACGGCCGGGATCGTCGTCCAGACGCTCGCCCTGGCGCCCGCGCTGCGTGCCGCGGGGTTCCGCTGGCGGCCCCGGTTCGACTGGCGGGGCAGCGGCCTCACCCGGCCGCTGCGCGCGGCCGGCTGGCTGGTCACGCTCGTGCTCACCAACCAGATCGCCTACTGGGTGGTGACCCGGCTCTCCACCACCATCGGCCAGCGCGCCGAGGACATGGAACTGGCGGGCGGCGCCGGCTACACCGCGTACAGCTACGCCTATCAGCTGTGGGTGGTGCCGCACGGCATCGTGACCGTTTCGCTCGTCACCGCGCTGATGCCCCGGATGAGCCGGGCGGCGGCCGACAACGACCTGCCGGGCCTGCGGCGTGACGTCTCGTACGCCCTGCGCACCTCCGCGGCGGTCGTGGTGCCCGCGGTGGCCCTGCTGTTCGCGCTGGCACCGTGGGTGATGGGAGCCGTCTACGGATACGGGCGCACGGACGACGCGGACATCGCCGTGATGGCGGGCATGATGATGGCGTTCGCGCCCGGACTCATCGCCTACTCCGGGCAGTACGTGCTCTCCCGGGCGTTCTACGCGATGAGCGACACCCGCACGCCGTTCTTCCTCAATCTGGTGATCGCGGCGCTCAACGCCGGGCTCTCGGCCGCCGCGTATCTGCTGCTGCCGGTCCGCTGGGCCGTGACGGGAATGGCCGGGGCCTACTCCGTGGCGCTGTTCGCGGGCTTCGCCGCCACCGCGTACGTGCTGCACCGCAGGGTCGGCCGCAGCGACGCGGCCGGGACCTCACTGCTGCGTTCGCCCACGCTGTGGGCGCAGCTCCGGCTGGTGGCGGCAGCTGTGCCCGCCGGGCTGCTGGGGTACCTGGCCGCTCGGAGCTGCGCGGGGTCCGGGGACTTCGCGGCGGTGGGCGCGGGCTCCTTGGTGCTCCTGCTCACGGTGGCGCTGCTGGCGCGGCCGTTCCGGCTGCGGGAGGTCAGCGCCGTGATCGCGGCGGGACGGTCGCGGCTGCGCCGGGCGTGAACCGCCGGGCGCACACCCGCTCACCGGTTCGAATCCATTTCTTGATCGCTGGGATACTGCTGCCATGCCGCGCGTGTTGCTGATCGAAGACGACCCCTCCGTACGTGAAGGGGTCGAGCTGGGGCTGCGACGACGCGGCCATGAACTGCGCGCCGTGGAGAGCGGCGAGGCGGGGCTGGCCGCGCTGGCGGAGTTCCGGCCCGATCTGGTGCTCCTCGATCTGATGCTCCCCGCGATGAACGGGGTCCAGGTCTGCCGCCGGATACGGGAGACCAGTCAGCTGCCGATCATCATGCTGACGGCCCGGGGCGACGACTTCGACGTGGTCGTCGGGCTGGAGGCCGGAGCCGACGACTACATCGTCAAGCCGGCCCGTACCGAGGTGATCGAGGCCAGGATCCGGGCCGTACTGCGCAGGCTCGCCGAACCCGCGGGACGCGGCGGCACCGAGACCCACGGCGAACTGGCCGTCGACCGGGCCGGGCTCTCGGTCGCCAAGGCCGGGCAGCGCGTCCTGCTCGCACCCTCCGAGCTGAAACTGCTGCTCCACCTGTCGGCCTCGCCGGAGCAGGTCTTCAGCAGACAGCAGCTCCTCGAATACGTCTGGGAGCACAGCTACCACGGGGACGCGCGCCTGGTCGACGCGTGTGTGCGGCGGCTGAGACAGAAGATCGAGGACGTGGCGGGCAGCCCGCGGTACATCCAGACCGTCCGCGGCTTCGGATACCGCTTCGGGCCACTCGTATGAGACTCCTCGGCGCCCGGTTCGGACTGCGTACCCGTCTCGTCGCGGCCTTCCTCCTGGTCGCTGCGATCAGCGCCGTCACCACCGCCACCCTCACCTACCGCGAGGCCCGCTCCGCCATCCTCAAGCAGGCCCAGGACACGGCCGTCGACCAGTTCCGCGACCGGATCGGCGCACAGGCCGTGACCCTGCCGGTGGACGAGGAACAGCTGCGACAGGCCTGCCGGATTCTCGCCAGGGAGGGCAAGCCGCACCCCTGGGTCGTCTTCGCCGAGTACGGGAAGATCCGGGTCTCCTCCTCGGACCGCCCCACCTCGAACGTGATCACGCCCGAACTGCACGCCGCCGCCCGCAGCAACGCGCACGGCTCCTTCCAGCGGGTCGTCAGGAACGGAGAGCCCTGGCTGACCGTCGGGATGCCCGCCGCCTTCGACCGGGGCGACGGACGCCAACCCACCGGGCTCGTCCTCTACGCGGTGATGCAGCTCTCCACCGAGGAGGCCAATGTCGACGCCATGGTGACCGCCGCCCGCGACGGCGCCGTGCCCGCCCTCCTGATCGCACTGGTGCCCGCACTGCTCGCGGCCCGCAGCGTGCTGCGCCCGGTACGCGACCTGCGGCGGGCCGCCGCGGGCATCGGCCGGGGTGAACTCGACACCCGCATCGAGGTCCGGGGCTCCGACGAACTCGCCGGACTCGCCCGGACGTTCAACGATTCGTCGACCAAGCTCCAGGAGTCGGTGGCGGAGCTCCGACAGGCGGAGGCGCGGGCCAGACGTTTCGCCTCCGACGTCTCGCACGAGCTGCGCACCCCGCTCGCCGGAATGCTCGCCGTCACCGAGGTGCTCGACGAGGACGCGGCCCAGCTGAACGCCGACACCGCGGCGGCCGTCCGGCTGATCAGCGCCGAGACGGGCAAGCTCGCCACCCTCGTCGAGGACCTGATGGAGATCTCCCGCTTCGACGCCAAGGCCGCGGATCTCCACCTCGACGAGGTCGATGTCGCCGAAGCGATCCGCAAGACCCTGCAGAACAGGCACTGGGAGGACCGCGTCCGCACCGAACTCCCCGACGGCATACGGGCGATGCTCGATCCGCGCCGCTTCGACGTGATCGTCGCCAACCTCGTCGGCAACGCCCTGCGGCACGGTGCGGAGCCCGTCACGGTACGGCTGCGGACCGCGTGGAAGGGCGCGGGGGAGTGGCTGTTGGCCGAGGTCGAGGACAGCGGTCCGGGCATCGATCCCGCCGTGCTGCCCCATGTCTTCGACCGGTTCTACAAGGCCGACGCGGCCCGCACCCGGTCGGCGGGCAGCGGGCTCGGGCTGGCGATCACCCAGGAGAACGTACGGCTGCACGGCGGCACCGTGCGCGCCGCGGGCGGGCCCGGGGGCGGGGCGGTGTTCACCGTGGAACTGCCGCTGGAGGGGGCGTGAGAGGCGTACGCGCCCTCGGCGCCCTGCTGCCGCTCGTCCTGCTGGCGACCGGGTGCGGGATAAGGGCCACGGATGTCGTCGAGGTCGGTGACCCGGCGACCGTCGACGTGGCGCCGGGACGCGAACAGGGCGCACTGCTCTACTTCGTGTCCTCGTCGTCCGCGAACCGGCTGATGCCCGTCGTGCGGCCCTACGAGCTGCCGCCTGAAGGAAGCGGCTCCTGGGGCGGTACGGAAATGGGCTGGCGAGGGGCCGACAGGGCGGTCACGCTGCTCTTCGAAGGGCCGAACAAGAGCGAGGTCGCGAGCGGTCTGCGTACAGAACTTCCCTACGGACGGGTCGAGTTGAAAATCACCCTGGGCCCCAGCGGCGTCCTGGTCCGGGTGAACACACCCGTCACCACGCTCTCCGAGGTCGCCCGACAGCAGCTGATCTGCACCGCCGCGCAGGCCCGTACCGCGGACCGGGGGGAGGCGGTAAAGGTGACCGGCACCGACGGTGTCATCGGGCCGGCCCGGTGCTCCGTGTGATCCGTGCGCGTCCCGTGTGCCGCGTCCCGTCCGGTCCTCTCCGGCAGATCAGGGCCGGGGCCGCGACGTCTGGCACGGCACCTCGCGGCGTTGCCGAAACGTCCGAACAGCTCCTTCCCCAAGCTCTCAACTCCGTTCGAGCAGGGGAGACCCCACCTAAGCCTCGATCCACCGACGTGCTCTGAAGATGCTCTCTTGATCGTTGTGTGAGCTGGTTTCGGTAGGTGGTCGTTGATGGGCAGGTGGTGTCTGCTGGTCTGCCCAGCTTTTCCACGGGTTTTGTTCCGGTCGGGCCCTGGCGGGCTGGGTGGTCAGGGGATCAGGCCGGTGTGGGTGGGTCGTGGACGGTGTCGAAGAGGTGTGTCCAGGCTTGATGCCAGGGCCAGTTGTGTGGCAGGTGCAGGGTGATACGTCGTGCGGATCGCGCGATCCGGGCCGGGACCTGAACCAGGTGGCTGCGGAGAGTGGCGGTGGTGGCCTTGGTATGAAAGGGCGAGGTCAGTGCACCGGCGGCCCGCAGCAGGTTGTAGGTCATCGCCCACAGGGTCAGCCAGGCTGCGTTGGCGTGGAAGTGCCCGGACGGCAGGTGGGCCAGGGCACCGGCTTTGGTGTCCGCGATGACCTGCTCGACCACCGCGTGGTTCCGGTGTTCCCGCTCGGCCCGGAGCATCTCGGCGGGCTGGTCGGTGAAGAAGGGGTGGTAGCGCCAGACGGGAAACAGCTCGCCCTGTTCACCCATGACGGCGGGTTTGGCCAGGTCACGGACCCGGCGCACGATCAGGCGCGCGGTGACCCGCTCCTCTTTCTTTCGGCTCGCGAAGGCGGTGTATTGGGGTATCTCGGCCACTTCGGCGTCCGAGACGGGTTCACCGGTCTCGGGGTCGGGCACCGCGGTCGGGTAACTGATGTGCTGCCAGGCGTCGTCGGGAATGTTGTGGACGGCTCGTTTGATGGAGGGGTTCATGCCGGTGGTGATCGAGAAGTGGGCTCCGGCCCGGTAGCAAGCGGCGATCACGCGGGCGTTGTAGAACTGTGAGTCGGCCCGCAGGATGCGCATGCCGGTGCAGCCGGCCTCGACGGCGGTGGCCAGGGCCTCGCTCACGAATTTCGGGGCGCCTCGGGAGTCTGCCGCTTTGCCGCGGCGCATCCGGACCCCGGCGATCACCGGCCGTGCGTGCGGGGTGCAGATGGTGGCGATCAGGGGGTGCAGGGTGCGGATGCCCTTGAACCGGCCGTACTCGGCGCCCTGCTTGGTCCGGCCGTAGACGCGTTTGTGGGTGGAGTCGACATCGATGAACGCCTTCTCTCCAGAGTCGGGCAGTAGTGGAGTGCGCGCGGCCAGCGCGACCAGGAATCTGCGGTGCACAGCGTGGAGTTGGAGGGCGTGACCGTGGGTGAACGCCCGGAGGAAGGTGCCCAGGGTGGACGGGGCGCGGATACCGGCGAACAGGGCCGGCATCGCCCCGTGCCGCAGCACGTGGAGGCCGTCGATGCTGTCCGCGCCCGCCGCCATGCCAGCCACGATGCTGCTGATCTTGGCGTCCGCCGCAGCCCCCGAGCCGTTCGTCGTCCTGGTCAGTTTCACCTTCTGCGTCACCAGGTCCGACAGCCCACACCGTTCGGCCAGCCGCATCACGGGGACGAGCCCGGCATGCGCAATCAGATTCGGGTCATCGAACACAGCGGACACCGCACGTGGCTGCGTGGAAGAATGCATCCCGGAGATGCACCTCCGAACTGGTTGAGTAGAAGCCTAGAGAACTCCTATTTTCCCAGCTCAGAGTGCATCTCCACTTTCATGTCCAGGCACTGGACGAACCACCACCCGGTGGATCGAGGCTAAGACGCTCCTGCGCCTTGCAATGCACCGCACTGGACGCCGCGCCCTGTCCGACCCTGATCCGCCGGACAGGCCCTAGCCGCGACGGGAGGTAGGGGTGGCCTCATTGGGGCTGGGGGGATAGCAGTAGTGAACGGGGATGGCTGTGCCGTCTAGCTTCTGATGGTGTGAAACACGCATTGAACAGGTCGAAGAGATCCCCCGTTGCCGAATGCCGACCCGTCCGGTCCGCACTGGCGTTTGCAGCCGCGTCTGCCCTGACGGGGGTTGCGGTGTCAACGGCGCATGCGGTGCACGCGGAAGGTGCTCCCGACCGCAACATCCAGCAGCTCAAGGAGACTTCGTGATCACCCCCAGCCCGTCCGTGCGCCGCACTTCGGTCGCCTGCCTCGCCCTCGCCGCTTGCCTCGGCGCGGCCCTCACCGCCACGGCCGCGGCGGCCCCCGCCGAACCGAACTCAGGGCCCGCACTCGACCGTTACTACAACCAGCACCTGGGCTGGGGCAGCTGCGCCAAGGACCCGGGCGACACGATGGGCCGCGACCTGGACAAGGCCGGCGTGCAGTGCGCGGACGTCGTCGTACCGCTCGACTATGCCGCCCCCCGAGGCCGTACGATCACCGTCGCGATATCCCGGCTCAAGGCCGCCGACACCCGCCATCGCATCGGCTCGATCCTGCTCAACAACGGCGGTCCCGGAGGCACCGCCCTCGAATCCCCGCCCGAATTCCATGCGTGGATGAAGGAGGCCGGCCCGCGGTACGACATCGTCGGTTTCGACCCGCGCTTCGTCGGCCGCAGCACCCCGCTGGACTGCGGCTGGTCCGTCGGCACCAATCTCTTCTCGGCCGGTCTCAGCCGGGCGAGTTTCGAACGACAGGTCGCCCTCCAGAAGGATCTGGCCGCCAAGTGCCGCGCCACCGACGCCGACGTGCTGCCGCACATCAACACGCGCAACACGGCCCGTGACATGGACGTCATCCGCGGTGCGCTCGGCGAGAGGAAGATCTCCTACTTCGGCTACTCGTACGGCACTTACCTCGGCACCGTCTACACCCAGATGTTCCCCGGCCGCACCGACCGCATGGTCCTGGACGGCGCCATCGACCCGCGCAAGTACGGCCCCCGCCTGCTCCGGGAGGCCGTCGGCGAGAACGAGCGGGCCCTCGCCGACTGGGCCACCTGGGCCGCCGCCCGCCACGAGACCTACGGCCTCGGCCGCACCCGCGCCCAGGTCCTCGCCACCGTCGACCGCGTCATCAGGGCGTCCGCGCGCGGCCCGCTGACCGTCGGCACCGCCCCGGAAACCTTCCAACTGGACGACACCCAGCTTCCGTTCATCCTGCTCGCCGGCGTCGACAGCGACACCGAGACGTCCCGGGCGGCGCTGGGCGAGCAGGTGTCCGTGCTGAACAAGGCCGCGGCCGGGCAGCCGACCCGGCTGTCGCCCAGGTTCGCGGCGACCCTGCGACTCGCGATGACCGGTGAGCATTCGCCCCACGGCAGCGTGCAGTCCGCGATCATCTGCGGAGACCGGGCTGCCCCGCGCGACCCCGAGGTCTACTGGCGGGACATCGAGCGCAGCCGTACCGCATACCCGCGCTTCGGCGCGGTGACCAACAACATCAGTCCGTGCGCATTCTGGGACCGGCCCCATGAAGCCCCCACCCAGGTGAAACAGGACGCCAAGGCGCTGATCGTGTCCGCCACCGGTGACCCGCGCACACCGCACAAGGGCGCCGTCGCCCTGCACGGCCTGCTGCCCAGCTCCAAGCTCATCACCCTCAAAGGCGCCAACCGGCACGCGATCTACGGCCTCTACGAAAACGCATGTGTCGACAACAAGGTCAACCACTACCTCGCCACCGGCAAGCTGCCCGCTCACGACCGGATCTGCTCCAAGTAGGTCAGGCGCCGCTGGAAGCCTCACAGCCACAGGACACTGCCCGAAGTGGGACCACTGTGACCCCCGGCCCGGCGTCCAGCGGCCTGATCTCCACTGCGGAGGGTTCGGGTGCTGGATGCCGGCGCTCGGGCCCGGTGCTGTAGAGCGTGGCTGCTGTTTGCCCAGTGGGTCGGGACTCCTGTGGGAGCGCCGCTTGAGGGGACGGCGTTTGTGGTCACCAAGCGCTACGAACCTTGATCAGGCTCCAGATGAGGACGTCATGCCCCGGCAGTTTGTGACAGCGGCTGCGACAGGGAGCGCGGGCGGTCGACAGTGCCAACCGTCAGGTCCGACTGAGGTTCTCGGGTTCCCGGGCATCGGGCCGGGCCGATGCCCGGGAGGTGCCGGACAGGCAGTTCGCTCAGGCGTTCAGCAACCGGTTGAAGAACGACCGGTAGCGTTGCAGAGCGACACGCAATTCCTCGGTCGGTACTTCCTCGCCCCGCTGCCACTGGCCTTCGAGCCCCTGCTTGTGGTCGGAGAAGGTCCGGGCGAGTGCCTGCATCACCTCCGCGACCAGTGTGTCCGCAGCACTGACCGCTTCCCGGGGGTCATCCACGAAGTTGCCCTGGATCCGCTGCCACCGGCTGCGGAACCCCTCCTGCTCCTCGCCGAGAAGGGGCGCGTTCCCATCCCCTTCTTCGCCTGCGGCGGCGGGCGCCGGTGCCTGCCGCGTCTCGTTCTCGCCGCCCGGACCTTGGCTCGAGTCGGGCGTGGTGGCTTCGCCCGGGAAGGTCGGTGGAACTTCGGTCGCGGCCTCGTCGGCCTCGCGGGCCTCTGGGGCCGAGGTGCCCCCGCCGCGTAGATCGTCTGTGGACAGGTTGCCTGCATCGGACCCGAGGGGGTCCCGGTGTCCCGTCGCCATGGCTCTTCCTCCATCCGTTACTCCCGCGGCCGCCCGCCGTTGTGAAGCAGCTCGTCGAACAGAGCCCGGTAGTGGACCATCGCGCCCCGTAGTTCTTCCGTGGACGCCTGGTGACGGCTGCTGCGGTCGCTGACCTCGTGGGCGGTCCGGTAGTTCTGCAGAGTGCGGCCGTGCTCGACCGACAGATCGCTGACCTGCTGCTCGAACCCCTTGGTCGGATAGCCGCGCTCGCTCATCAGCGCGGTCACGAGGCGGTCGGCTTCGTGGACCGCGTCGTCGGGGTGGTCGACGAACCGCTCCTGCGCCTGGCTCCAGCCCTGGGCGTACTTCTCCTGATCCGCCGCCGAGAGCGGCTTGATCTCCAGCGCGTCATGGCGGTGTTCACGTTCCCGCAGTTCGTTTTCCGCGGCCGGGCGGCTCTGCTTCTCCTCAACGAGCCGCTCGTACTCCGGGCCGAACTGTTTCTTCAGATGGCGTCTGCGCGCGATCTGCCATGCCACGAGTGCGCACACCAACAGCACGACCACTACAGCAACGATGATCGCTATGAGGGTTCCGGTCGACATGGCTCCTCCGCTCGCAGATTTGCCGAGAAACGAAGAACTGCCGGAGATGTTCCTGTGGCCGCCCCCGGCCACGCCGTTTCCCTGTCACCGCTTCCACCGGATCTTCCAGCGGAATCCACGGATGGGTGACGCCGGGTGGTCTTCGGTGGCCACGAGCGATTGCCCGGTCGCTCTACCGGCAGCGCCTTCGCCGGGCGACCGTGTTCCCGATCGTCCACAGGCCGGAGCCGGTCGGAACGACAACGACACAACGGCACACTCCGATCTCGTGCGTGCTCCTCTTCAACTGTGTCTCCCATGAGCCACTGCGGCAACCGCCGGCGCCCCGTTGTGATCGCGTTTGGGCGCGGAACGTACGATCGTCGGGCGAGCGGGCCTGGGAGGGCACAGTGGGACATTTCGAGGGCTTCGACGTGGCCGGGTTCTGGGACGACTCGACGTACGCGCTGAAGGAGTACGTGGAGGAGACCCCACCCACGCAGGAGCTGATCGCGTCGATGGAGGAGGAGCTCGGCGGATACCGACTGCCCGACTCCTACATCGCGCTGATGACCGCGCACAACGGCGGCGTTCCGAATCGGGACCACTTCCCCATGACCGAGCCGACCTCCTGGGCCGACGACCACATCGTGATCACCGGCATCCGAGGCATCGGACGGACAAGGCCGCAATCGCTCGGCGGTGAGTTCGGCAGTCGGTTCTGGATCGACATGTGGGAGTACCCCGACATCGGTGTCTACTTCGCCGACACACCGTCGGCCGGCCACGACATGCTCGCCCTCGACTACCGCGCGTGCGGCAGGCACGGCGAGCCGACCGTGGTGCACGTCGACCAGGAGGACGACTTCGCGATCACCTCGGTCGCGGAGAACTTCGAGGCTTTCGTCACCGGTCTGGTCGACGAGTCCGTCTACGACACCTCGGAGCAGGACCGGATCGCCGCCCTGGCCACGGTGCGCGACGGCAGTTTCTCCCCGGTGCTGCTGCGTGCTTTCCGCGAGGTCGCTGAGGTACTGCCCGACGCGGACCGGCGAATGCGGATCCTCGCGGAGGCCGTCGTGCACGACAAGGGGTTCTTCGCCCTGCACGCCGATGCGCGCTCCACGCTGATGTACGACTACCTGTTCTGGCTGTTCACCAGCTTCAACCAGGTCGGATCCTTGGACCGGTATGTGAGGGCGCCTGTGCAGTGCGAGCGTTCCTACGCGCTACCGGACTACGAACTCATGATTGTCTTCGGTCTCGTGGCCGATCCCTACGAATTCAGCACCGGCGGA
>NZ_JBEXPH010000039.1:50400-51310 GCF_040611955.1 Streptomyces sp. NPDC006510
CGGCGGATACGCCCCCGGCTTCCTTGAGGATTGGTGGAACTCCCGTGTCGACTCGGGCCGCATCGCCGAGACCGCCGACGGCTATCGGATGACGGATGGCGCTGTCACTGCCCTGCTCGACGAACTCGCCGCCGTGGTCGGCGACCGGTAGCCGCGCTCGTCGGGCGACGGTGTCCCCGGTCCCGAGCCACGGTCAGATCTCCCGCGCGGCCGGTCATCCCTCGACTCCGGTCGCTCCGTGGGGAGTTCCGACGGGTTCGGACTCCGGGGACCCACGCTGGCGAAGATGTGCGGAGAAGGTGGCCATGCACGCCACTGCCAGGTATTCCGACTGCCAGTTCCGATGACAAGCAGGATGACTCCGAGAATGATCACGACACGCTCCGATCTCGTGTGTGCTCTTCATGCGCTCTGTCTCCCGTGAGCCGCCGCGGCAACTACCAACGGCCCGGGGGCCTCATGCCAGTCGGCCGCACGTGCACCGGACCATCGGTCTCCGGTGGTCCGGTGCACGTGCGGCCGGGTTCCGGGCTGGACCCGGCAGGCGTCCGCGTACGTGACGGCGCCACCGTCGTGGAACACGAGGTCGGCGCGCACTGCATTCGTAGGCGTTGATGGCACCGGGGGCTTCCTTGGCGACAGGGCCGATGAAACCGATCCGCTGCCCGTTCGGCAGGGTCTTGACGGTGTACGGCTTCAACAGCGGGGCTTTACTGCCGCGTTCGATGACGTTGGTGGAGAGACAGGCGATGTCCGCGCCCGGGTACGGGGCGTCGGGGGCGCAGCCGTCCTCGGGACGGCAGCCGCCGTCGACCATCCGCCGCAGCTCGGCCGGACCCTCGTCGAACTCGGCTTCGTGGGAGTGCAGGCCGGACTGCGTCGTCCGGGCGCCCGACGCAGAGGACAGCGG
>NZ_JBEXPH010000040.1:0-50777 GCF_040611955.1 Streptomyces sp. NPDC006510
GCCGCCGGTGCGGGCGGTGCGGTGCTGGGGCTCGCGCTCGCGGCCGTGTCCGTGCCGTTCTTCCTGGCGACGGCGGTGTTCTGGTGCGCCGTCGCGCTGGGCGGGGCGCTGGCCGGGCCGGCCGATCTGACGATGGACGGTGCGGCGACGGTGCTCGCCGCGCTGGCCGTGGTGCTGGGCGGTTTCGTACCGGCCTTGGCGTTCAAGCTGGCGGGAATGCGGATGCCCGCGCTGCCGACCAACTCCCAGCAGTTGCAGGAGGGCATCGAGCCCTACGCCGGTGGTGATGTGACCACCCGCACCGAGCTGGCGAGTGGCTGGATGACCGCGCTCTACGGAGCGGCGGGCACGGTCTGCGCGGCCTGTCTCGTGGTGCTGGCCGACGGCCCGAACCTGCCGGAGACCCTCACCGCTTCGGTGCTTTCGCTGCTTCTGCTGCTGCACGGGCGCGGCATGGTCAATGTGCCGCAGCGGCTCGCGCTGCTGCTGCCCGGGGTGTGGGGTGCGCTGCTGCTGACCGTGGCGCTGGCCGCGTCGCTGACCCCCGAGGAGCGACCGCTGCTGGTGGCGGGGCTGGTGGCGTTCACCGCGCTGCTGGCGATCGTGTCCTGGACGGTGCCGGGGCGGCGACTGGTGCCGTACTGGGGCCGCGCGGCCGAACTGCTGCACTCGGCACTGGCGATCAGCCTGCTGCCGCTCGCGCTCTGGGTGCTCGGCGTCTTCGCCGCGCTCCGGGCGATCAACGGCTGACCCGGAAGGTATTGCCAGATGCAGTCCAAGCGTGACCAGGTCCAGGCACACACCTTCGTGATGGGCCGGCTGACCTCGGGGATGCTGCTCGCCGACCCGGACGCCCCGGAGAGCCCGCTGGGGCGGACCACCCGCGGGGTGCTGATCGGTGTGGTGATCACCGTGCTGGTGGCCGCCGGATCGCTGGTGTACGGCTTCATGTCCCCCGGCGGCAACGACGCTTGGCGGGCGTCGGGGACTCTGGTGGTGAACCGGGAGACGGGAGCCCGTTACATGTACGTGGAGGGCCGGCTGCGGCCGGTGCGCAACTACGCCTCCGCGCTGCTGGTCGGCGACGGGAAGCTGAAGTCCGAGGACGTGAGCACGGCGTCGTTGAAGGGCACCGCGGTGGGCGCCCCGGTCGGGATACCGGGCGCGCCGGACTCCGTACCGGGCGTGAAGGACCTGGAGCAGGACCCGTGGCAGGTGTGCTCGGTGCTGGCGTCGGAGGCCGGTGGGGGGTCCGGTGGCTCGGGGAACCCGACGGGTGCCTTCACCGCGTTGGTGGCCGGTGCGCCGGTCGAAGGGCGCGGAATGGGCGCCGGGCAGGGTGTGGTGGTGTCGGGGCCGGACCGGGCACGGTATCTGGTCTGGCAGGGCAGCCGGTTGCGGCTGGACAGGAGCGGGAACGCCGCGGTGTCGCTGGGGTACGGGTCGGTGACGCCCCGGCCGGTGTCCGCCGCGTTCCTGGACGCGTTGGTGCAGGGCCCGGATCTGGTGCCGCCCGCCGTGCCCGGCCGTGGTGGAGCGGGGCCGTCGTTGGGCGGGCGTCCGTCGAAGCTTGGGCAGGTGTTCCAGTCGCGCACGCCGGGGGCGGCGCGCCAGTACTACCTGCTGCGCAAGGAGGGGCTGGTTCCGCTGACGGAGACCGGGGCCGCGCTGGCCCTGGGTTCCGCCGAGACCAAGAACGACGCGTACGGCGGTGCGGCGCCCGCCGCGGTGGTGATCGGCGCCGCCGAGGTGAAGGCCGGGCTGGCGCCCGGCGCGGAGGGCAGCGAGCCCGTGCCGGCCGGTCTGCCGCGGACGCCGCCGCGGGCCGAGTCCGTACCGGCGGGCTGGGCGGCCTGTGCCCGGGTGCGGCCCGACCACGGGGACGGCACGCGGGTGACCGGTGCGCTGGTCCCGCTCGCCGCGCTGCCCCCGGCCTCCGCGGCATCGCCCGAGAACATCGCCCCGGCCTGTCTGCCGGTGGACGCGACGGCCGTACGCCCGGGGCACGGCGCGCTGGTCAAGGCGCTCGGCGCGGGCGGCACCGATGTCGGCTCCACCACCTACTTCGTCGCAGACAACGGGGTGAAGTACCGGCTGCTGTCCCGGGCGACGCAGAAGGCGCTGGGGTACGACGGCGCCGTCGCCCAGGCCCTTCCGTCCCCGCTCCTGGCGATGCTGCCGTCCGGCCCGGATCTGAGCCCGGAGGCGGCCGCAGCGGGACGCGGGGTGGGCACGACAGAGCCCTCGTGCCCACAGGCGGAAAGGGATGCGGGCGGCCGTGGGGACAACAGGACATTGCCTTCGGGTAAAAGAAGTTGATGGTTCCTCAGGAAAAGCTCAGATGCGGTCGAGGATCATTGAGCACACCACGGATCTGATCATAGGATCACGGCCATCCAGCAGTTGAGCATGGGAGACACCGTGGCAGACGCAGGCGCGCAGGCGGGACCGGGCGGCAACCTCCAGCAGTCGAGCGAGAGTTCGACCCGGAACGGCATTCAGGCCCTTGAGGCCGCCTACAGCGGAATTCTCAAGTCCCGCCAGGACGTCGACGACACCCGCAACAACCTGAGCAAGGGGTACCAGGGCAGCGACGGCGGCCAGTACGGGGTCCTGCTGAAGCAGTGGGACGACCAGGTCAACATCATCCTGCGCAACCTGGAGGACATGGTCGACAAGCTCAACACGAGCCTGGTGGAGCACGGCAAGACGCAGGGATCGTCGAACGACGCGATCAACCAGGCGTACAGCGCCTCGCAGAAGGCGTTCGACGACCTCATGGCGTAGGACCGCCCCGGACGACGTGATCCCGTCGTCCATTCCGCCGGCCGTCCGGCACCCCTCGTCGCCATCGCGGCGGGGCACCCTTCCCAGGCAGCGAAGCGAGGTCTCCCCGATGCCCGACAACCTGACCGACGGTTACATCCTGGTCGACTACGGCCACATGAACAACGCCGGCGACGACATGGTCCGCCAGACCCAGGCGATCGCCCGGACACTCGCGTCCCTGGAGGCGGAGCTCGCCGAGCTGCGCAAGACGTGGTACGGCTCCGACGCCGACACCTACCGTCAGAAGCAGGCCGCCTGGGACCAGGCGGTACGGAACATGGAAACGCTGCTGAACTCGCACGCGGCCCTGCTGACCGACATCTCGGGCAACTACAAGTACAGCGAGAACTCGCTGTCGCAGATGTGGTCCGAGATCTCCATCGGCCGCTGAGCGAGGGCACCCGATGGCCGATCTGACCCACCTCGACGGCAAGAACCTCAAGTCGTTCGCCGAGAACGACGTCACGGATTTCCAGACGGCGCTGGACAAGATCCGCAAGGACGACCCCAACGGTCTCAGGGCGCTCAAGAGCATCCTCGACGGGCGCACCACGCCCGGGACGCTCCAGCAGGACCCGGCGCTGGCCATCGGCCTGCTGGGAACGGACGACAGTGTGCACGGCCAGTCCCTGGTGAAGGCGGTCAAGGGGGCGGCGGCTTCGGTCGACGAGATCTTCGCGAATCAGCAGACGCTCTTCAAGCACATCAAGAGTGACCTGCTGACGACCATCGAGAAGCTGCTCAGCACTCAGGGCGAGAGCCTCGAATCGATCGATGGCGCCGCGCTGCTCGACATCTTCTCGGACGTGGACAAGGACCTGAGCCCCACCGCCAAGACCGGCGCCTGACCCGGCCGCTCCCGCCGGGGGCGGTCCGCCCCGGCGATCCGCCCGGGCCGCTCCCGGCGGTCCGGGCCGACCCGTCTCCGTACGGTCTCCTCGCCGCCCGCCCCGATTCCGCCCGCCCCGATCCCCTTCTTCGCCTCCGGAGCGTTCCGCATGTCGACCCCGACTTCACAGAGCTACGACGCCGACGACTACTGGGGGCAGGCCGTCACCAAGCTGACCGGCTATCCGATGCCCAGCCGGAAGGGTCTGTTCACCGGCCTGAGCAGCAAGGAGAAGAGCCCGCTCTTCCGGATGAGCCTGGACAAGATCAGTGTCCAGTCGGTGGTGAACGCGGCGAAACAAGGTTCACTGAAGAGCGAAGGCCAGGACTACGACCTGTACTTCTACACCAACAAGGGCGGCCACGTGGAGATGTACCACGCCCGGCTGGTCTTCATCGGCGCCTTCATGTCGGACAACGGGCGCAGCCGGGGGCTGGAGGCCAATGAGTCCCTGAGCGGCGGGAAGTACAAGGGCAAGTACGGCGACGACTTCGACATCGGCCCCCTGGGCCAGTACATGGGAGGTCCGGGAGCGGCCCTGGGTGCTCTGATCGACTCGAAGACCACACAGGGGGCCTCCTTCAACGGCGCGTCGGTCCCGGACGCCAACGTGGTGGATCTCAATTCCTTCCGGAACACCGCCCAGGCCTTCGACCGGGCCGCCCAGTTCTTCGTGGACCAGACGGAGATCCTCGCGGGGTGGCAGAAGTCGCTGGGCAGCGAGCAGTCCTCCTGGAAGGGCCAGGCGGCGGGAATCTTCTGGCAGTTGATCCATCAGCTGCACGGGAACTACGACAACTACAAGGAGCAGTTGGGCGCGGGCGACAAGTTCGACGCCGTCGGGGAACCCGCGTTCACTCCGAAGTCCAACCACTCCAAGCAGCTGATGGCCGCGCAGCAGACGCTGCTGACCCAGGGGAAGTCCCTCCAGACGGCGTGGAACGCGTGGATGGGGCGCAATGAGCACGACCCGCACTTCTACCTGATCAAGGTCCTGGACGAGATCCTGGCATGGCTGACGGCGCACAACATCCCGTTCATCACTGCGACGACCAGCCAGGGAAACGTCATCACCCCCACCACCACCACGACGTACTCCACCAAGGACGGTTTCCAGGAACCCCATCCGACCTATGGCGACCTGACCGACATCCAGAACTGGGCCAAGGTGGGCGAGGAGGCCGTACGGCGCTGGAACGAGTTCATCGAAACGCCCCACCCGGACATCGAGGGGCTCCAGCTCGGTCTGAACGGCACGGCGCAGAAGGTGCTGTCCGACCTCAACAACGCCTGGATCGACGCCACCACACCGTTCGAGACGCCGCTCACCACCAAGAACACCGGTTCGCTGACGGAGTTCTACACCAAGGAGAAGACCGAGAAGGCCAAGGAGGAGACGGACAAGAACAACAAGGATCTCAACACGGCGCTGGACAACCTCAACAAGGGCATCGGTGACATGGGGAACAACGTCACCAAGTCCCTCAACGACTTCGGGGGCGGGCCGGGCGGTCTGAAGGATCTGTTCGGCAACACCGATACGAAGGATCTCAACGGCGGGTCGGGGAACGGTCTCGACGACCAGCTCGGCAAGAACCTGACCAACGACCTCAACAAGGACCTCAACAACATCGACAAGCCGGGCAACGAGGGCTCGACCGAGGGCAACGGGAACTCCTCGCACTCCGGCCCGCTGAATCCGCTGATCCCGCCGCCCAAGCTGCCCGACAACTCGGTCCTGGGGCCCGGTGGCGGGACCACCTCCCTCGACAAGAACCGCAACCTGGTCACGACGTACCCGAACGGCGACCGGGTCACGTACGACCCGAAGACCGGGAAGTACACCGTCACTCCCCATCAGGGCAAGACCACGGTGCAGGACCTCAACCCGGGCCAGAGCGTGACCAACCCGGACGGCAGTGTCACCAAGCTGAACAAGGACGGCACGCTCACCACCACGTTCAAGGACGGCAGCAAGCAGATCGTCGATCCGGAGACCGGCAAGGTCACGAGCATCGACAAGAACGGCAAGGAGACGGTCAGCGAACTCAATCCGAGGACCGAGCTCCAGTGGCCGCCGAACCGCAACAACCACCTCACGCCGCCGCCGACCCATCAGGACCTCAACCGCGACCTGAACCGCGATCTCAACAGGGACTTCCGGAACGACCTCGACCGGGATCTCCACCGGGATCTCAACTCCCTCGGCGGGAACTCCCACAGCTCGTTGAACAACTCCTCGTCCGGCGGCGGTCAGAACCGGTCCGGCGGGGGCGACTACGAGGAGTACGACAGCACCTTCCACCCGGGCGGAACGCTCGGTGCGCCGCCCGGCACCACCGGCACCCTGCCGACGGGCACGGGCACGGGTACGGGCATGGGTTCGGGTGCGTCGTCGGACGGCTCCACACCGCTCAACCCCATGATGCCGATGGGCGGCATGGGCGGGATGGGAGGCATGGGCGGGATGGGCGCCGGCGGGCAGGCCGGTGGTTCGTCGGGCGAACGCGTCCGCAACGTCCTGACGGAGAGTGGCCCCGGTACCCGCGGCGGGTCGTCCCGTTCCGGCGGCCGGCGCGGCGCCGACGAGGAGCGCAGCGCCCGCAGGGCCCGCACGGCCACCAGCTCCACGGCTGTCGCCGGCGGCGCGGCGGGCGGCACCCAGGGCGGCCAGGCGACCGGCAGCGGTGAGCGCGACCGGGTGCACTGGGTGGCCGAGGACGAGGACGTGTGGGGCGCGGAAGAGGGCGGCACGCCCACGGTGATCGGACGGTGAGCGGCGCGATGAACGAGGCGTCGGAGAGTCCGGGACGCGGCGAGGTCTCGCCGTACGCCCGGTCCGTGGAGGCCCGGCTCGCCGCGGCGATGGCCGAACTGGAGGCCACCGAGAAGGGCGTGGCGAAGGCCGAGGCCGAACTGCGGCAGGCGACGCGCACCGTACGGTCGGCGGACCGGTCGGTGGAGGTCACGGTCGGGCCGCAGGGAGAGCTGACCGCGCTGCGGTTCCTGGAGGGGAAGTACCGGACCATGTCGCCCGGTGAGCTGTCCGGGGCGGTGCTGGAGGCGTTCGGGCGGGCCCGTACGGAGATGGCCCGGCAGGTGATGGAGACCTTCGAGCCGTTCACCCGGCCGAGCACCGAGGTGCCCGAGCTCACGGGTGTGGACATCGACTGGGCGCGGATCTTCGGGCCCGAGGTGCTTCAGGGCCCGGACGAGCGGGCCCGGCAGGACTCGGGACGCCGGTTGCGTGACGAGATCGACGAGGACGAGGAGCGCTGAACAGAGCATGAGCGACGCCTATTTCGCCGAGCCAGCCCGTATCCAGGCCGGGTTGCGGCAGATGTTCTCGATCAGCACCTCGATCGGCTCGATGGTGGACGACTTCGTCATGGACGTACGGGCGACGCGCGACTGGCCGGGCCAGGACGACAGCTTCGCCCAGGAGGTCATCCCGCAGGAGCAGAAGGAGCGGGAGAGCAGCAGCGAGACCGCGCTCGCCCTGTCCGACGCGGTCAACGGCGTGGCCCACGGGACCTCGGTCAACCTGGCCTCGATCAAGTCCAACCAGAACAACATCCTGGACGCCATCCGGGATCACCGGATCAGGCCCGACAACAGCGGAAAGCGCTGACGGCAGAGAGCACGGCCCCATGTCGATCAAGGCGACGCCCGAGCTGAACAATCTGCTGTTCGTCCTCATCGGCGAACGGCTGTTGCAGGCGGACGAGGATCTGGCGTACGCCAGCCGGCGGCCGTACCACCGGCTCGCCGACCGTCTCACGGACCTGTCCGGTGAGATCGAGCAGTCGGTCGTCGGGATCAGCAGGTCGCTCCCGCCCCAGGTGGGCGCGAACTACCTCCAGTCGATGAAGCTCTTCATCGACAACGGGGGCACCAACCATCTCCGTGACTTCTCCGACCAGTTGAAGACCATCGGTGACGGCCGCACCGAGACGTCGATGAACATCACCGAGTCCAAGTGGCAGATCATCGCCGAGCTGATCCGGCTGATGATCGAGCTGCTGATCATCTTCGTGATGTCGTTCTTCTCGGGAGGGGCGTCGGCGAGCGACGCGGCGGTGGCGAAGGGCCGCAGCCGGGTGGTGGTGCTGACGGTGCTGGACACGCTGCTGAAGCGTACGCATCTGATGCCGAGCCTGAGCGAGGCGTTCCAGGAGGCGTTCCAGACCTTCGCGGTACGTCTCGCCATGATGATGGCGGGGCCCGACGGGCGGCGGCCGAAGGGGTTCGACTGGAAGGCCATCGGGCAGGACGCCGTCTTCGGCGGGTTCGCGGGGTTCTTCCACGGCGCGTTCTCTTCCGGACTCGGCAAGTTGCTGAAGAACTTCACGGGCAAGGGGCCGGTCAAGAACCTCACCAAGGACGTCACCGACAAGGCGCCTCGGCCGAAGAACTTCTCGGCGAAGAACCTGGGCAACACGGTGCTGAACGACACGAAGGACTTCCTGACCTCCGGTGGCTCGGAGGCCGTCGCGGAGATCGTGGCCGGTGGCCTGACGACGGGCAACTGGACTACGGGCTGGGACACCTTCCTGGGTTCCGGGATCAGCGGCAAGGCCGAATCCCTGCTCGGGAGCGGCGCGTCCAAGCCCGGTACCTGGGTGCAGAACAACTTCACCAGGAAGAACGTGCCGACGTCGAGCAAGGCCGACGGGGACGGCACGGGGTCGAAGTCCGGGAGCGGGACCGAATCCGGGAGCGGGACCGGGAGCGGAACGAATGCCGGCACCGGGAGCGGGACCGGCGGGGTCTCGGGAGGCGGGAAGAACAGCGGCACAACGAACGGCACCGGTTCCCAGGACCAGACGGACTCGACCGAACACACGGGTCAGACGCAACAGTCCGAGCAGTCCGAGCAGACGGGAAACAACGAGCACACGGGGCCGAAGTCGACGTCCCCTGCGTCGGGCTCCACGGGCCCGTCCAGCTCGACCGGACCGGCCACCAAGGGGTCCGTCAACACCTCCAGCAACGACGACCACACCGATTTCACGGGCGAGACGAACAACGCGGACAACAACACGGACGAGGAGACCCAGCAGACCTCCGACGAGCGCACGGTCCCCCCGACGGGAACCGATTCGCACTCCGGTCCGTCGCACACGTCCAACACTCCCAACACCGGCAACAACTCCTCCGACACCTCGCGCGGCGGCCCCACCCGGAACCACGGCCCCGCTGCATCGCAGGACGAGCAGACGCCGAACGCACAACCGGACACGCAGAACCAACCGGACCGGGACACGAAGAACGGAACGGGCCGGGGCTCCGAGCACGACCCGGAGCAGGAGCACGAAACACCGACCACGCAGACCGACACGGATACCGTCTCCCCGGAGAACGACACCGAGCCCAGCACGGGGCTGCTCACCGAGGACGGCTCCTCCGACACCGAGCAGCCCTTGTCCGACGCGGAGTCCCCCTCCTCCTCCCCGTCCATGTCGCAGGCCGCCCCCCACACCGTCACCGTGCCGGAGCATCAGCTGTGGGCGCAGCTCCTCGGCACCCCCGGTACCCCGCCGCAGCAGTTGCTCACCGACATCGCCGCCCACCGGCAGGGAACCCCACCGTCACAACAGGAGATCGATCTCCGCAGGGAGCTGCACGAGAAGCTGAACAGCACCGAGGGCGGCGTCACGATCTTCATCGACGACGCGGCCAACTTCGGCCATCAGGCCGCCGCCACGATGCTGATGGACTCCCTCGACGAGCTGGGCTACACGGGGCCCATCACCGCCATCGCCCCCGACAGCGTCCAGCAGAAGCTCAAGCTCCTGCTGAGTGACGACCTCAACGCCCGCGTCTCCTGGCAGACCCGGACGTTCGACCCGGACCAGCCGGCGACCGACCCCCGGGCATCCGGGAAGCCAGGGGCTCAAGGACTGGTCATGGTCGCGGCGAGCGACCGGCTCGACGACGACGGAAAGGTGGCGGAGCGGTTCCTGAACTTCCTGGGAACCGACCGGGCGATCGTGCTCAAGCCCTACGCCTGGGAATCCTCGCACCGCTATCTGTACAGCAGGCCGTCCGCGGACGACGCCGTCGACGTCAGGGACCTGGAGAGCAGCGAACCGTCCGATGACACGGGCAACGCCGTGGCGCCCGACGCGATGTTCAACTTCCACACCCCGCTCCTCACCCACGACGCGCTCAAGGACCTGATCGACCGGCGAGTCACCGACCCCGCCGTCGCCGCCGGACTCAAAGCGGTCGCCCAGGCCGTTCACGAGAACGGCACCGAGGTCATGCCGGTCTACGGCCTGCACAACGTCGCCGAGCCGGGCCGGGTGTCCGCACTCAGCTCCCTGGCCGCCGGGATCAGCAGATCCGGGATCGGCAAGCCGTCCGTGATCCTCTCGTTCGGCCGCGCCACGGTGGACTTCGCGCCCGCACACTCGAATGCGCACCTGAGCCGGACCGAGATCACCGCCGGGGACCTCGACCAGCAACTCGCACAGCTGGGGCCGGACGACGTCCTCGTCGTACAGTCTCCCGGCCTCCCCCAGGACGTGTTCCGGCAGGTCTTCCAGCTCGGCACGCTTCCGGCAGTGCTGGAAGGGGCCAACACCACGAACCTGATGCAGTTGCTGGGCCGCCCGTACTTCTCCGCCCTGACCCGCCACACCCCGTACGACAGACTCGACCCGGTCGCGGCAGACCATCTCGGCCAGGTGACCAGGGCCATCACCCATCCCAGCAAGTGGGGCCGCAGGGCCGCCAAGTTGTCGAGCGAGCAGCCGACGCCCGAGTGGACGGCGCTCCAGCACGTGCACACGGCGCAGTCCGTGATGCCGGCGCTGCCCGGGGACGGGGACGGACGAATCCTGACGCGGGACGAGGTGGACCGCCTCACGGCGACAGGAGTGCTGAGCGCGGAGGACCTGAAGTCGGTGCTCGGTGACGGCAAGGACGTCAAGGCCGTGATGGACGACCACGCGTACTCCGGCCGCAAAGTGACCATCACCAAGGCTCAGTTCGACACGATCCAGACCCGGCTGCAGAAGCTCCGGGCCGAGCATCTCGTCAAGGTCCGAAGCGCGATGGACCACTTGTCCGTCACGCCGGAAGAGAGTGCGACCGAGGTCGTCGCGGAGGCCATCGGCGAGCTGACGCGGCCCGGCTCCCGGCTGCACAACTACTTCAAGAGCCTCCGGGCCAAGGCACACGATCCGGGCAACGATCAGACACTTCAGGCCCTTCGCCTGGTCCTCACCGACAGTCCGGCACTGCCCCGGACCGAATCCCTCGCCCAGGACCGGAGTCAGGAAGGGAACACCCAGCAGGAAACCCCGCGTTGGCGGACCGACTGGGACCGGGTGGACGAGTCCGACGACGAGAGCGACCACTCCGAAAGCCTGCCGACATCACCCGTCGTCGCCACGTCCAGTCGCTCCACCCGGTCCGACTTCACACCGACATCCAGCCGTTCGTCGAGTCCCGACAGCATCCGGCCGAGGACCGAGAGCCGGCAGGAGAACACGGACGAGGAGCAGAGCGAGAACGAGGGCTCCGAAACCAGGGATCTCACGGCTCTCACGGAGATCCCGGTTCGGAACACCGAAACCGTCGACAACGAGACCACCGAGATCAACACCGAGGACGACAACAAGCAACCAACCAGCGACGACGACTTCGACAGCGACATCGACATCGACATCGACTTCAGCCTCGGCCTCCTCGGCGACGACAAGCCCGATGTGACTCCGGACAACGGCTCCCCGGCCGTGACTGCGGTCGTTGCCACGAGTTCCTCCGCGCCCCCTCCCCGACTCGTGCTCAAGTCCGCCCGCTCGGCCGATGACCTTCCGGTCGACTCGGGCGAGATCGTCCAGCAGACGGTCGCGGACAACTCGTCCGGCTCGTCGGTCCTCGCCTCGTACACGCAGACGGACTGGGCGCAGCGAAGTGGACGCTTCAACACCGTCATCACCTCCACGACCTTCCAGGACCACCATCACCACGAATCGTCCATGTACCGCCGGCAGCGCCAACTGCCCTGGAGCGGCCAGAAGGTGTCCTTCTTCGCGGCACACGGCACTCCCACCCGGGTGAGGCTGACGCGGCAGGACGGGACGACCACGGTGATCAGCGGCAGGGAACTCGGCCGCTACCTGGAGCACTCCGCCGACCTCGGTCCGAAGGACCGCCCCATCGTGCTGTACGCCTGCTCCACCGGTGCCTCGCCCACTCACGGCGGGCTGTCCGTCGCCCAGCACGTCGCCAATGTGACGGGCCGGCCGGTGTACGCACCCACCACGACGGCGGGTACGGCGATCGGCTCCGACCAGCGGATACGCCCGGTCCTCTTCCGGGACAGCGAGGAGAATCCCGGCCACTGGACCTCGTACGCCCCCGAGCCGACCGGCGCCGAACTCACCGCGCTCGCCCGCACCGCGGGCCTGCACCCACCGGCCGACACCACGGACACCTCGGACACCGCAGGCGCCGGGAGTTCCACCGCCCCCGCGCCTTCCGAGGACACCCCCGGGCCCTGGGCCACGACACGAACGCTCCAGCTGGTGCGTACCCTGCGCGGCACTTTCGGCACACAGATCGAGCAGTCCCCCGACCACGACTCATTGCTGGCGGCGCTCGGCGCACTGGACAACGAGCGTTTCGGTGGGGACGACACCGTCTGGGAGCCGTACCGTGACGGGCGGATGACGCCCGATCTGCTGCGTCGCATCACCGAGGGGCTGTCCGGCACCGGCATGCCCGGCCTGGACCGGTACTCCGCTCTGTTCGACCGGGTAGGCGAGGCATCCGGCGAGAACGGGCCGGGCGCCGCTTCGCGCCAGGACGACCTGCGGTCCCCCTCCCATGACGTCACACAGGACGCGCTCGAACCGTCGCGGATACAACAAGAACAACAGCAGGAGAGCCGGCAGCAGGTGACGGCGTCCACCACGGACACTACGGACACCACGGACACCAATGCCTCCACCGACGTGGTCCAACTCGTGGTGTCCCAGCTCGCCGAGCAGCGCCCGGCCACCATCGACGACCAGATGCGGCCGGCACCGCCCCAGGGTGCGGTCCAGCAGTTCCCGGGCGGCCTGAAGCTGCCCACGTACATCACCGGAGACGGCGAGCTGGCCGGTTCGGCCTTCACCTACGGTGAGAGCCAGGTGACCCAGCGCGGCGTCGACAACGTGCTGAACCGCATAGCCACGTCGGCGCTTCCGGTCCCCGCCCGACGCCCCGGTCTCGTCGAGAACAACCCGCTCGGCGAACTGGAACGGGCCCTGAAGCAGACGCCCCATCTGTTCCACGGGGACGGCTGGCTCTCCACCCCGTTCAAGGACACCTCGGGACGCGTCCGCCGACTGCGGGTCTCCCAACGGCCGCAGGCCCCCTGGTCCGTGATCACCAACGAGAAGGGCGCGCCGATCACGCTCGACCCGGTGAAGGTGGACCAGATCCATCGCAGCCAGATCACCTCCGGGAAGTCCGAAACGGCCGGTTCCTCAAGGCAGTTCGGCCTGTCGGTCCCTCTGGGGCCGCCGATCGGCCCGGCGAACATGTTCGGGCGGGTGGGTCTCACCCTGGGCTTCACGAAGTCCGTCGACTTCAACCTCCAGGACCAGACCCTGAGCCAGGTCGAGAGCCGCCACTCCGACGAATCACATCTGTACCTGGGCGATGTGATGTACACGGTCGAGTTGACGGACCCGGCGCCCGAGAAGCACGGAACACTGAAGCGGATCGCCGAGCGGTTCAGCAGGCCGAACACCCGGTCCACGGCACCGGTCCAGGGCGGGCCGGTCACCGAGCTCACGTTCGGTGTGAAGGACGGGCTGCTGCTGCGTCTCCCGGACAACCTGACCGCCAAGCACAACCGTGAGCACGCACCGGAGGAGATGCGGCTCGACGAGCACAGTGACTACCGCACGGTGCACACCGAGGGATACGGCTCAGTGGCGGACATCCACACGTGGGCGGTGGACAACGCCAAGGCCGTCGTCGGCTCGGCGATGCACGCGGAGATCACCCGGTTCTTCAGCTCGGAGAACTTCATCCGGATCGCGGACCGGATGGCGCACGGTCCGGTGACCAGTCAGCCCATGTTCACGGATTCCGGCGAACCCGCCGGCGTGTTCGTCGTGGACAAGATCGTGCCGGGCAGGGCCACGCACCTCTCGGGGACGAACGCGGCCGAGCTGCGGAACGCCATTCAGCGGGTCATCAAGAACGATCGCAGTACGTCCACCGCGTACAGCCAGGACCTCCAGTTCACCGTCGGCCCCAGCCTCTCCTTCGACCAGTACGCGACGAGCGCGGCCCAGCCGCGCGTGCAGGTGGCGGGCTTCGCGCAGTTCGGCAACCGCTCCACCCGGACCACCGGCTTCGGCGGTTCGGGCAGCCGGAAGATCGTCGGACGTGCCAAGAAGGTCCGCACCGAGCTGTACCTGGTGCAGAAGGAGGTCCACGTCCGCAGATCCGGGGGGAAGGGTGGTCGGACGTTCACCGTCTGGACCCTCGACCGGATGACCCGTGCGGAAGCGCGCCGCCTCGCCGGATGGGACGACGGCACGACACTGCGCACCCGCTCGGCGCAGCTCCCGGCCGTGGTCGCCTCCTGGGCCGAAGGGAGCGACGGCGGCAGCAACGTCGGCAGTGGGAACAACGGCGACAGCAACGGTGTCATCGCGTCCGTGACGCCTCACACGGGTGAACCGCCGCCCCCGGTCTATCTCCCCGTGGACCATCCGACACTGCTCGGTATGGCCAGGGTGGAGGCGTTCCTCCCCGACAGCGGTGACGACCGGACCGGCACGGACTCCGACGAGGACGCTGCCGAAGGCGCTTCCGAACCGACCGTGCCCCGCCCCCCCGCCTCATTCCTCACCGACCTGACGAACAGTGTGATCGCGGCCGTCGCCGAGCAGCACCCCGGTCTCGTCGCCCCCCTCGCGGATTTCACGGATCCCGCGGACAAGTCGAAGGGGTGGCGGGGCAAGAACCATTTCAACGCCGCCCTGCAGAACACCCTGAGTGTCATGGACGCCCTCAGCCATCACAGTGTGGCGGGACAGCTGGAGTCCTTCGCCGCCGACGGACTGCGCATCCGGCTCGTCGACATCACCGGAACCAAGCGGAAGTTCCGCTGGATCCAGGTCAAGGGCGACCTGACCGGACGCCGCTACGAGGGCACACGCAACGAGCTGATCCTCCGGAGCAGCACACCCGGCACTCAGCGGCTGGACAGCTCGGGCACGGTGTCCCACACCAGGGAGTTCGGGATCGACGTCGGGGTGTCGGCGCGTGAGAACAACACCGACTCCTTCAAGCAGCCGATCAACAGCGGTGTGATCACCCCGGCGGGCCGGTTCGCCTGGCAGAAGGCCCGGAAGACCGGATCCGGTGCCACGGTCTCGTACGAGCCCCTGCACGCCACGTCGGGCCCGTCCCATGTGTTCAGCTACCAGCTGTCGGTGACCGTCACCAGTGGCGGGTACTGGCGGTTCCGCGAACCGCTGCGGTTCCTCGGTGTGCTCGGCACGGGGCTCGCCGTCGGACGCAACACGGAGATCGACCTCATCGGCGGCAATGCAAGCCGTCCGGCGGTGACCGGACGGGTGCTGCTCGACGTGCCCGACGAGCACATCCCACCGAACCCGCCGAATCCACAACAGGGGCAGGAACAGGAACAGACGCAGAATCCGGCTCACCCCGACCCGGTCCCCACCGCACTGAGCCCCCAGGAGGTCAAGGATCTGCTGGACGGCCCGACGCAGCCACTGAATCCGGACGATTCGGTCCGGAACGACGACACGGACGAGAATGCGGGCGCCCACGAACTCACTGAGCAGCCAACGCCCTTGACTCCGTTCGACGATCTGCCCCACCAGGTAATCGCCGTCGCCGGCAACTCCGAGCTGAGCCAGGGTGTGGAATCGGTACTCAAGGACGGTTCGGGCGATGCCTGGCAGTTCAGCCTGCACGGGGCCGCGCCGCACGATGCGGTGATGCGCCAGTTCCAGCCGCAGGTCCTCGCTTCGTTCCTGGACCAGTCGGTCACCCGCGCGGGCATGCGCATGGTCGAGCTGTTCGGCGCCGGTCCGTACGTCAATCGAATCGGCCGGCTCGCCCACCGGGTCTCGTTGCGGAATCCGGTCGTGCAGTCCAAACCCGTCGCGGTGGAGACCGAGTTGACGCTCGGCGCCGAGACTCAGGTCTCCCATGCGAAGACCTCGGTGACCGTGGCCAAGCTGAATCTCGGGCTCGCCTATGCGCGCAGCCACGACCAGGGGCCGTCGCTGGTCGGTACGTACGGACTGGTCCTGAACGGGACGTGGACCAAGGGCCGCACGGCGATGGTGACGAACACGGTGTCGGTGGAGAACGACCGGGACGACGAGAACCTCAAGTACCTCGTCACCGCCGATGTCCAGCACGAGGTCGGGTTCACGACGCGCGCCAACGGCCTGGCCAGTCCACTGCGCGCACTGTTGCCGATGCTGAACTCGCACTACGCGGGATTCAAGCTGAACGTGCCCAACGGCTGGCTCGGCCATGTGCCGGAGAAGACCGCGCACCGTCTCGGACTGGTCGGCCAGGGGCTTCCTCCCGCCCCCCGCTACGCGGAGGACTCCTGGTCCCCGGCGCCCTGGCTGAAGGACACCCCGTTCGGCTCGTTCCCGGTCAACTCCCTGGACTCCTCCCGGGCCGCGCGGGACTTCGCCGCACTCCTCAAGTCGCAGGGGGTGGACGACGCCGGGCGGGACCACATCCTGGACATGGTGACACCGCGTGCGCTGCTCGCCCTCCGGCAGCAGATGGCCGCCGCCAGGGGCGGGGTCACGGCGGTGACCCGCACCGCCTGGACCAAGCTCGGCGAGGTGTCCATCGGCTCGCAGCGTGCGACGGTACGCATCGAACTCATCCAGGTGGAAACGGAGTTCGACGGGATCGATCACAGCGTCACGTTCCAGGAGACCCTGGGCATGACCGAGACCGTCGAGGTGAATGGCGTCAAGGCCGTCACGACGACGACCGGCTTCTCGGTCACCGAAGCGGTGCGGACCCAGAACACCGCTGCCCCCACCGCCGGGCCGAGCCTCTCCGAATCGCTCGCCGTCACCCAGCAGAAGACGGTCACCACATCGGCGAGCCGTATGAAGAACTACACGTTCTATCCCAACGAGCCCTTCGCCGACTTCCTCACCACGTACCGGCTCCGCATGGTGCTGGTGAACTCGGACGGAACGGAGCTTCCGTCGATGGACTTCCCGGTCGGCACGCTGCGGGAGCAGCTGCCGCTCAGCCTGGCCATGCCGGACATGGACGACTCCGTCGCAGAGAACAGCGTCCCGGTCTCGGTACAGAACAACGCCTCGGCCTCGGTACAGAACAACGCCACGGCCTCGGCACAGGACACCATCTCGGTCCCGCAGCAGGAGGCCACCGACCAGGAAACACCGCCCCTGGAGAACACCGACGGCAATTCGCCGGAGGACGAGAACCCGCCCCCCAGGGTCACGCTCCGACGGCCCGGACAGCTCACGGACGAGGACATCGAGAACTGGCGGCGAGAGGGTGTGACGGAGGTGTTCACCATGCCGTCCAACGGCTTCATGCCGCGTCGGATCACCGACACCGGCACGGCGCTGGACGCCGCCCATCTCGCCATGGCCAGGGCGTTCAACACCAAGCTCCCGCACCTGCCCAAGTCCACCGGTCCCGTCGAACTCACCGGCCCGCAGCTGACGGAGGCCGCGGGCAAGGCCCGGACGTCAGGTCTCGCCCCCCAGGGACGGCCCTCCGGGCAGGCCCTGTCCGACGGGCTCGCGAGCACCCAGACGGCGGCTTTCTTCGGAAATACCGCGACGGCCAACGGCTATCTGGCGGCCACGATGCACGATGTCGGCATCGCCCTGGACACCCAGGGCAGCTACCGGTTGTTCTCCCGCCCCCAGCTGAATCAGGCGGTGCTGCTGAGCGTGGCGGCGGACGCCACGATGGAGAGCCCCGAGCGGCAGACCGCGAGTTCGGACATCTCGATCACGGAGACCGGCGCGCAGGGCACCACGCTCGGTGCGTCCGTCGGCACGTCCGCACCGCCGGTCGGCTCCATCTCGCCCGCGCCGACCGGCAGCGGAGGGAACACCGGCGAGTCGGGGACCCTCAAGATCGCCTCGGCCGACGGCACCCAGCAGAACATCAAGCCCAAGACCGGTCGGGCGATGCTGTTCTCGATCCCCACGGACTGGCTGGGCGAGGCGACGATCGTCCACGGCAAGGTCGCCAGTGTCTTCGTCCCGGGAAGCAGGTCGCAGGTCGTCGAGTACCGGACCAATGTCCTGGCCTGGGTACGGGAGGACGTGGCCCGCGAGCTCGGACTGATCGACGACACGACTTTCCCGGCCGACGTCACCGCCGCCTGGACCTCGGTGGCCGCGGCGAGCAAGGCATGGGTGGACGCGGACAAGGCGTATTGGAAGGTCCGGCGCGCCGCCACCGAATCGACGGGAGACGCTCAGGCCGCACCCGAGCAGCTCGCGCAGATGGAGCAGCTGGCCGACCGCTCCCGCGACGCGATGCGAGAGTTCCGTCGGGTACGGGCGGCGGCGGACCGGCTCACCCGGTGGTACCACCGCACGCCACGCCGAGGCCCCCAGCCTCCCGCGGTGGTCTTCACGGCCCCCGAATCGCCGAAACCGGTGGCCCCCAAATACACCGTCCCGGACACGGCGCCGAACTCCTCCGGCACCCCGCCGACGCTCGTCTCCCCGGACGGTGACACGTACACGCTGCATGACGTGCCCGAGGACGGCGACGCCTTCTTCCACGCGCTCACTGCAGGGCTCCGGCACACGGGCACCCCGTTGCCGGGCCCGACCGGCAACCCCGAGGACACCGCGACGCCCGTCACCGACCTGCTCGGACGGATGACGGACACTCTCACGGACGACTCGGGCGATCTGCTGGACTTCACGACCCCGGACCTCCTCGACACGTTCGATCCGCAGGAACTGGCCGATGGTGGCCCCACGTTCGCCGAGGGATCCCCCGAGGCCCGTGAGTTCGCGGACCCCGCACACACCCTGCCGTTGTACGCGCGGCTGTCGGCCGACGAACGCAAGGCCCTCGCGCTGACACAGCTGCGGCGCCCGGGCGACTCGCCCGACAACACCGGCTGGGACCACGGGGCCGCGGACCTGCTGCCCGCGCTCGCCGCCCGGACCTTCGGCGTCAGGGTGACGGTCGTCCGGGACGACGGCACGTTCCAGGACTTCGAGCCCGGGACCACCGACGAGTCCACGGGCCAGGTCGTGCTGTACCTCAAGGACCGCCACTACCAGGCGGCTCTGTCGCCTGTGGTCACGGCCTCCGAGACGGACTCGAACAGCGACATCCCGAAGGACAACAGCTCGAACGACGACGGCTCGAACGACGACAACCAGCAGAATGACAACCAGCAAGACGACAACCAGCAGGACAGCCAACACGACGACACGGACACGTCGGAGACCGACACCACCACGGACGACGACAGGGACCCTTCGGAGTCGGACTACTTCGCGGACAGCGAGTCGAGCACGACACCGCAGCCGCGGACCCGGCAGCGCACGACCGGACGGTCCGTATCGCGGCTCGTCGCAGAGCCGACCACGGACGACGAGAGGGACGCGTCGGAGTCGGACTACTTCGCGGACAGCGAGTCGAGCACGACACCGCGGCCGCGGACCCGGCAGCGCACGACCGGGCAGTCCGTATCCCAGTCCGTCGTCGAGCCGACCACCGACGAGGCATCGACACCGCCCCTGACACCATCGACGCCGCTACCACCGCCCACACCCACACCCGCGAGCGACGACAACGGCGCGACGGACTCGGACGACGCCTCCCCCGATGTCCTCGCCCAGGTCCTCGACGAGTACGGGGTGCGGGACATCGTCGTACGGCAGGTGAATCTGCGCCCGCTCAACGATCCGCTCAAATCCGCGACGGCCGCGCTGGACCTCGCCCCCCAGGGGCTGTCCATGCGAGCCCTGGAGCTGACCGATGATCAGATGCTGAAGGTACTCGCCCACCACCGCCATCTGTCCCCGGAGGCGGTACGGGAGTTGCTCAAGCACCCGTCGTACGCGGCGGTCCTCCAGCACGACGACGAGGTTCCTTCGGCGTCGACACGCACCACGACTTCATGACGGACACGAACCGAGGCACACACATGCAGCTCACCGACGGGCCGACCGGTCAGGAACTCCCGCCCGTGCCCGACCACATCCGCGAGGCCGCGCGGCAGGCGCCGGACCACTGGATCGGCGTCGTCGACCCCGCCTGGACGGACGATGCCGCCCCACCGTCCTGGGCCGTGGCCGGGGAGTGGCGTTCCGGGCTCGACGGCGAGGTCGTGGAGTGGCAGCCCAACGACGACTACCGGCCGTCCCCGCTCGCCCTGGGCTGGCCCGAACCGACCGATCCGGTCGATGCCGCCGTACAGTTGGCCGTCACCGGATACGGCCCGCTGAGCGACGCCGTCGAGGCGCTGGCAGGCGCGGAGGCGGCAGTGCTCCGGGCCCCGGACGGAGGCCCGTTGACGGTCGCCGGTGCCGACGGTTCACCCGCGGTCCCGCTCTTCACCGCCGTACCCCACCAGCCGTTCGAGGGCGCCCTGGCGCACGACACGGTCGCCGTCGCCGACCTGGTGCGCGGCCTCGCCACGGACCGGGTCCGTCTCTCCGTCAACCCGGCAGGCCCGGCACGCATCTTGCTGGACGCGCGTCAGGTTCTCGACGCCGTCCGGCCCACCGTCTCCACTCCGGCCACCGGTTCCACCGATCCGTCCCACCCGCTCCCCACCAGTCCCGTCACCCAGAGGACCCCATGACCACGTCCAGGAACGAAGAAACCGCGGCCGCCTCCGAGCCGGAGGCCAACGCCACCTCGGAGGCCGCCACGGGCGAGACCTCGGTACGGACCGCTCGCGCGGCTTCCGCCGGGGGCGGTGACACGGCGGGGGCGGCAGAGCCGTCCACCGCTCCGGAAGAGACGGCCGGAGAGACCTCGAAGAAACCCGGCAAGGCGTCCGGCGAGGAGTCTTCCGAGGCGTCCGGCGAGGAGGAGAGCGCCGCGCCCGCGCCCGTGCCGGAGAGCGAGGCCGCGACCGCCGAGGGCGAGGCCGCGACCGCCACCGCCGAGGCGGAAGCGGAGGCGGAAGCGGAGGCGGAAGCGGAAGCCACCGCGACCATGACCGCCACCACCACGGCCGACGCTCCCGAGAAGACGGGGCGCCCGAACAAGGCGCTCCTCGCGGGCGCGGCCATCGCCGGTGTCCTGCTGGTGACCGTCCCCTTCCTGGTACACGTCGGTGGCGGCAACGACGGCAAGCGTTCGGCGGCCGGCGGCGAGGCCCCCGGGACCATGCTGGGCTCCGGCAAGGGAGACATACCCGGCGCGTTCGAGTCAGCGGCGCCCTCGCCCCGCAAGCCCACCGGCAAGGAGGTGCCCGGCGGCGAGGACGGCAAGGACGGCGGCCCCTCCGCCGACGGCGCGCACGGCTCCGCCCCGCTCAACGAAGGCGGCGACTTGGCGGGCGGGGCCACCGCGGACGGCGACGGCTCCGCGCGGAAGTCCGGTGGCGGCACGAAGACCACGGCCGGGAAGACCACCACGAACAGGACCGGCACGGGCAGCGCGGGCGGCGGTTCGGGCGGCACCACGGAGAAGGTCGCCCCGCAGTCGACCGTGGTCTACTCCGGCGTCGCCGGCAGTGGCTGCCCCACTCCGTCCGGTGGCGGTTACCAGCAGGACGGCTACTTCTCCGACGGCAGCGCCGGCTGGTACACCCGGTCGTCCGGCGGTTGGTCGGGCAACGGCTGCAACGGCAGCTACGTCGCCGTCCCCATGTCCGGGGACACCGGCACCGACGCCAAGAGCCGCGTCAAGTGGTGGTGGAAGCCCGGCACCAGGGCCCGCACCTGCCAGATCTCGGTGTACATCCCGAACAGCAACACCACGCTGTACGTGGGCGGGCACCCCACGAAGTACCACGTGCTGGTGAACGCCAACGACCGTACGACCATGTACAGCAGCTTCACGATCAACCAGGTCGCTCACCGCGGCCAGTGGGTCGACGCGGGCACCTTCGCCATGAAGGGCTCCACGATCGGGGTGAAGCTGCTCGACCGTGGCGACGACTGGTCCAAGGGATGGGAGAAGGCACACCACGCAGCCGCCCAGATGAGGGCGACCTGCCGCTCCTGACGACATACCGGTCCTGACGAGCTGCCGCCCGTGACGGCGTACCGCTTCGGGCCGGCCCCCGCCGGGGGCCGGCCCGCCGTGATTCCCCGCGCCAAATGTTGCATGATCATGCGAAGTGATGCATAGTCTTGCCATGTCCAAAGTCCTCACCTCCCTCCCCACCGGCGAGCGCGTCGGCATTGCCTTCTCCGGCGGGCTCGACACCTCTGTCGCCGTCGCCTGGATGCGCGACAAGGGCGCCGTCCCCTGCACGTACACCGCCGACATCGGCCAGTACGACGAGCCCGACATCGCGTCCGTGCCCGGCCGCGCCTCCGCGTACGGCGCCGAAATCACCCGGCTCGTCGACTGCCGTGCCGCGCTGGTCGAGGAAGGGCTGGCGGCGCTCGCCTGCGGGGCGTTCCACATCAGGTCGGGCGGACGCCCGTACTTCAACACCACGCCGCTGGGGCGTGCCGTGACCGGCACGCTGCTGGTGCGGGCCATGCTTGAGGACGGGGTGCAGATCTGGGGCGACGGCTCCACGTTCAAGGGCAACGACATCGAGCGGTTCTACCGCTACGGGCTGCTCGCCAACCCCCACCTGCGGATCTACAAGCCCTGGCTGGACGCGGACTTCGTCACGGAGCTCGGCGGCCGCAAGGAGATGTCCGAGTGGCTGCTCGCGCACGGGCTGCCGTATCGGGACTCGACGGAGAAGGCGTACTCCACGGACGCCAACATCTGGGGCGCCACGCACGAGGCCAAGACCCTGGAGCACCTCGACACCGGCGTCGAGACGGTCGACCCGATCATGGGCGTGCGGTTCTGGGACCCGTCGGTGGAGATCGCCACCGAGGACGTGACGATCGGCTTCGACCAGGGCCGCCCGGTCACCGTCAACGGCAAGGAGTTCGCCTCCCCGGTGGACCTCGTCATGGAGGCCAACGCGATCGGCGGCCGCCACGGTCTCGGCATGTCCGACCAGATCGAGAACCGGATCATCGAGGCCAAGAGCCGCGGCATCTACGAGGCGCCCGGCATGGCGCTGCTGCACATCGCCTACGAGCGCCTGGTCAACGCGATCCACAACGAGGACACCCTGGCCGCGTACCACAACGAGGGCCGGCGGCTCGGCCGGCTGATGTACGAGGGCCGCTGGCTGGACCCTCAGGCGCTGATGATCCGCGAGTCGCTCCAGCGCTGGGTCGGCGCGGCCGTCACCGGCGAGGTGACGCTGCGGCTGCGGCGCGGCGAGGACTACTCGATCCTCGACACGACGGGCCCGGCGTTCAGCTACCACCCGGACAAGCTCTCCATGGAGCGGACCGAGGACTCGGCGTTCGGCCCGGTGGACCGGATCGGCCAGCTCACCATGCGGAACCTGGACATCGCCGACTCGCGCGCCCGGCTGGAGCAGTACGCGGGCCTCGGCCTGGTCGGCACCGGCCACCCGACGCCGATCGGCGCCGCGCAGGCCGCCTCGACCGGCCTGATCGGCGCCATGGACCGGGGCGGCGCCCAGGCGATCGCCTCGCGTGGCGAGGCCACCGACGAGGAGACGATGCTGGACCGCGCCGCGATGGAGTCCGGCACGGACTGACACCGGCCACCGGGCGTACGCACCCGGGCAGCGGGCCCCGGCGGATTCACTTCCGCCGGGGCCCGCTGCCGTGCCGCCGGGGTCGCGGCGGTACCGCGTGGGGGCACGGGCGGGCGAGCGCCTGCCCGGAGTCGACCGGCCTCTCCTGCCATGTCCCGGCAGGACGGGCGCGACTTCCACGTCACCGGTGATTCACCCGCCGCTGATGAGCTGACCGTCGTCGGTGCTCTCCGCCGGCCGGATCAAGGAGATTCCCATGCGCAGTCAGCGCCTGTCCCGCAGCCACCTGATAGCCACCGGTGCGGTCCTCGTCGCCACGGCCACCGCCGCTGTCGCCATCACGGCGACGGCCGGCGCGTCCGGCACGAAGGAGCACGCGAAGAACGCCATCAAGGGCGGCAAGGCGAAGAACGTCATCCTGCTCATCGGTGACGGCATGGGCGACTCGGAGATCACCCTCGCCCGCGACTACACGGTGGGCGCGGCCGGCCGCCTGAACATGGACAGGTTCCCGCTGACCGGCGCGTACACGACCTACGCCGTGCACGCGGACGGCACGCCCGACTACGTCACCGACTCCGCGGCCAGCGGCACCGGCTGGGCGACCGGCGTGAAGACCGTCAACGGGCGGATCTCCAAGACACCGGGCACCGACAAGGCCGTCCCCACCATTCTGGAACTGGCGCAGAAGGGCGGGTACGCGACCGGCTCGGTGACCACCGCCGAGCTGACCGACGCCACCCCGGCCGTCCTCGCCTCGCACGCCACCGACCGCTCCTGCCAGGGCCCCGCCGACATGGCCAAGTGCCCCACCGACACCATCGCCAAGGGCGGGCCCGGCTCCATCGCCGAGCAGAGCGTGAACCACAAGGTCGACGTCCTGCTCGGCGGCGGCAAGCAGCGCTTCGACCAGAAGGTGACCGACGGCAGGTACAAGGGCCTGACCGTCACCGAGCAGGCCCGAAAGCTCGGCTACCAGGTCGTCACGGACAACGCCTCGCTGAAGTCGGTCAAGGGCGGCAAGCCGGTGCTCGGCCTCTTCGCGCCCGGCAACGTTCCCACCGAGTGGACCGGCAAGCCCGCCGCGCTCGGCGGCACCGACCCGCAGCGCTGCGTCACCTCCAACCCGAACCGGCCCGCCGGCACCCCGGACCTCGCCGACCAGACCGCCAAGGCCATCGAGCTCCTGGAGTCGAAGCAGAAGCGGAGCCACAGCAAGAAGGGCTTCTTCCTCCAGGTCGAGGGCGCGTCGATCGACAAGCAGGATCACGCGGCCGACCCGTGCGGCCAGATCGGCGAGACCGCCGCGTTCGACCGCGCGGTGAAGACGGCCCGCGCGTACGCCGCCAAGCACCCCGACACGCTCGTCGTCACCACCGCCGACCACGGCCACACCAGCCAGATCGTGCCCCTGGAGGCCCAGCCGCCCGGCCTGTCCTCCACGCTGGTCACCGACGAGGGCCAGCAGATCAAGGTCAACTACTCGACCAACGCGCCCGGCCAGTCGCAGGAGCACACCGGTACCGAGGTCCGGATCGCTGCGCAGGGCCCGCAGGCCTACCGGGTCCTGGGCGTCACCGACCAGACCGACCTGTTCACCACGATCCGCGAGGCGCTCCGGGTGCGCTGACCCCGTCGGCGAGTCGCCCCGGGCCCGGTGCCGCGGACACCTGGCCCGGGGCGGCCCCTTCTGAACCACCCCGTCTCGAATGGAGACTCGATTTCATGAAAGGATCGAGTCATGGCATGACCTTCCCGTTACCCGCTTGAGCTCCGTCGCCGTACGGTGCGCATGGTCGCCGAGGAAACAGAGGTGGGCGAATGGTTCGGGAGAGCATGATGCGCGTCGCCGTGGTCGGCTCGGGCGTGCTGGGAGCGGCGGTGGCGGACGAGCTCGTGCGCCGCGGCCTGTCCGTCGTGGTCTGCACGGCGGAGGAGTCGCGACCGCCGGTGACGGACGTGGCGTTCGGCTGGCTCAACTCGCACGGGTCGGCGGCGGAGCCGCCGTCGGGCGCGCGCGATCGGGACGAGATCGCCCGGTCGCTCGGCGTGCTGCGCAACGTCACGGCGACGCCGCCGTTGCGCGGCGTCATCACCTGGAACGGCGCCGTGAGTTGGGCGTCGACCGCAGCAGCGACGGCTCGGTTCGCCGAGCGATCGGGTCCCGGCGTCGCGACCGTCGAGGCGGAAGCTCTGCGGCAGATCCTTCCCGGCCTGCGGGTGCCGCCGCCGGTCGTCGCGCACGCCAGCGACGAGGGCATGGTCGAGCCGGACGACCTGCGGCGCGCGTTCCTCGCCCGCGCGCGGGCCGGCGGGGCCACCGTCGTCGCCGCTCGGGTTGATCGCATCCGGGCGCGGCGGGCGGGCGGCTACGAACTGCAGGGCACCGGAGCGGCACTCGTCGTCGATCGGATCGTACTCGCCTGCGGGACGGGCCTGCCCGCCCTCGCGGAGCAACTCGGCGAGCACATCGAAGTACCCGGTGTCCCGGCCGCGCGCTTCACCTTCTCCGCGCCGGAACTACGCCTGGACCGGGTGGTGTCCACGCCGGCTTTCGAGATCCGGCCGTCCGCCCGGCACGGCTTCGTCGGCGCCGAGGACGTGGTCCCGGGCGAGACGGAGACGGCGACGCGGGCGCGGGTGCGTGCGTCCCTGAGCGCCGTGAGGGAGGCGTTCGGACTGCCGCGGGAACCGGTGCTGGGGGACGTGACCGTAGGGGTCCGCCCGATCCCGGCTGGCGACGGCGTGCTCTGCGCACCGCTGGCGAGTGCTCCGGAGGTCGTCGCACTGGCTGCGCATCCCGGGGTGACACTCGCGGCCTCGCTGGCGCTGCGGGCCGCGGAACAACTCGGGAACCCCTAGCAGTACTCGATACCTTGGGTGATCTTGCCCTTCCGCCCCGTTTCTGTCAGTGAAGTTGGCGACAGGGTGGACAGTGAGCCGCGCAGAGGAGGCGGCACTGGGACCTGGGACAGCGAGCAGCGGGTCGACGACGAGATCGACGCCCCCCAACGGCGCGACGAGGGCGCGTACCGTCGGCTCGGACAGCCGGATCCAGGTCTGCCGCTTCCCGAGGTGTGCACCGAGGGGCGTACGGAAGAGGCGGACGCAGTAGCCCGCGGGCCCCGGCCGGACCGGAACGAACAACGCTCCGGTCCGGTTCGGTTGAAGATGTTCGACTGTTGTCGGCGCCGGGCTCGCAACGCCTGGACGACCAGCGGACCATGCGTCCAGCGCCGAGTACGGATCGTCGCTGTGTCCATGCTCTTCGAGCCCAGCACGACCTTGCACGAGGCGAACGTCCGGGCCAGCAAGGCGCTGTCGCTGAAGACCTTCTTGTACGGGTCGTCGTCAGCGACTCCGGTACAGATGCCCGCGCCACCTGTGCGCCCGGGTCCAGCGCATTCGCGGTGACCTCACTGGGGCGTCCGCACACTTCGGAGGACGAACGCAGTGGGTGGGCGCGGACACGTATCCCCTCGGTACGGGAAGCGCTCGGCTGCGGATCACTCCGTGCGTACGCTGATGCAGCCGTCTCCTCGATGGCCTGCACCGTTCGCTTCGCCGCACGTCAGGAGCACAACGATGGCCGGACCCGCCCACGAGCCTCCGAGTCGCCTGCGCGCGTGGATGTTGGAAGGCTTGTCCGACATTGCCGGGCACCAGCAGGGGCCGCACGCCAAGCCCGAGCCCGCGGACAAGGGCCAGCGGTGGTGGCGGGTGATGTGTCTGACCGGCGTCGACTACTTCTCCACGCTGGGCTATCAGCCGGGCATCGCCGCCCTCGCGGCCGGACTGCTGTCCCCCGTGGCCACCATCGTGCTCGTGGTCGTCACTCTGGCGGGTGCGCTGCCGGTCTACCGGCGGGTGGCCGAGGAGAGCCCGCACGGCGAGGGCTCGATCGCGATGCTGGAGCGGCTGCTCTCGTTCTGGAAGGGCAAGCTGTTCGTCCTGACGCTGCTCGGCTTCGCTGCCACCGACTTTTTGATCACCATCACGCTGTCGGCGGCGGACGCCGCCACCCACCTGGTCGAGAACCCGCACCTGAACGATGCGCTGCACAACAAGCAGATGCTGATCACGCTGTTGCTGGTCGCGCTGCTCGGGGCGGTGTTCCTCAAGGGCTTCCTGGAGGCCATTGGCGTCGCCGTCGTCCTGGTCGGGATCTACCTGACCCTGAACGTTGTCGTCGTGGCGTCGGGCCTGTGGCACGTCGCCACAGCCACGCACGTGGTCACCGACTGGACTAGTGCCCTGACCACCGAGCACGGCAACGTCGTCGCCATGGTGGGCGTCGCGCTGCTGGTCTTCCCGAAGCTGGCCCTCGGCCTGTCCGGCTTCGAGACCGGAGTCGCGGTCATGCCTCATGTCGGAGGCGACCCCGGCGACACCGAGGAGAAGCCCACCGGCCGTATCCGGGACACGAAGAAGCTGCTGACCACCGCTGCGGTGATCATGAGCGTGTTCCTGATCGCCACGAGTTTCATCACCACCGTGCTCATCCCGGAGAAGGAGTTCGAGTCGGGCGGCCGGGCGAATGGCCGCGCACTCGCGTATCTGGCGCACGAGTACCTCGGAAACATCTTCGGCACGGTCTACGACGTCTCCACGATCGCCATCCTGTGGTTCGCCGGCGCCTCCGCCATGGCCGGCCTGCTCAACCTGATGCCTCGATACCTGCCCCGGTACGGCATGGCGCCGCACTGGGCGCGCGCCGTGCGCCCGATGGTGATCGTGTTCATCCTGGTGGCGTTCCTGGTCACATGGATCTTCGACGCCGACGTCGACGCCCAGGGCGGCGCCTACGCCACTGGCGTCCTCGTCCTGATCAGCTCCGCCGCCATCGCCGTCACGATCGCCTCACGCAAGGCCGGCCAGCACAACTGGACCATCGCCTTCGCCATCATCTCGGCGATCTTCCTCTACACCACCGTGGCGAACGTCATCGAACGCCCCGACGGCGTGAAGATCGGTGCTTGCTTCATCGCCGGGATCATCCTCGTCTCCCTGCTTTCACGGCTCGCGCGCGCCTTCGAGCTGCGGGTCACCAGCGTGACCATGGACGGCATTGCGGAGCGCTTCGTACGGGACGCCGCCAGCCGCAGGATCCGGTTCATCGCCAATGAGCCCGACAACCGTGACGTCGCCGAGTACCGCGACAAGATCGAACAGATCCGTCACGACAACGACGTCCCGGTCCAGGAGGACTTCGTCTTCGTCGAGGTCACCGTCCTCGACCCCTCGGAGTTCGAAGCGGGCCTGAACGTACGCGGCGAAGTCCTGCACGGCCGCTACCGCGTTCTGACCCTGGAGAGCTCCTCCGTCCCCAACGCCCTGGCCGCCCTCCTCCTGCACGTCCGCGACCTCACCGGACACAACCCGCACATCTACTTCGAATGGACCGAAGGCAACCCCTTCACCAACTTCCTGCGCTTCTTCCTTTTCGGCCAGGGCGAGGTCGCCCCCGTCACTCGCGAGGTCCTTCGCGAAGCCGAACCCGACCGGGCCCGACGCCCCCGTGTCCACGTCGGATGAACCGGTCGAGCACCCGGGTCCAGGCCAACGCCTTCACCTCCCCACTCACCTCGCCCTCCCAACCGGGTCAGCCCAGCAGTGCGCTCGAAGAACCCTCGGTGGTGTGATGTTCGCGACGCATCGCGCCCCGAGCCAGATGCACCAGCTCTTCTGGCGTGAGACCGGTGAGCGTGCGGTGAAAATGCGCGATGAGGTCGTTCGCGGCCCCGGTCAGCGCTGCGTCATCGTTGGGCCGGGCGGGCAGTCCGTCGCCGTCCAGCAGGAGTGCCTCAAGAACGGCGTACAAGTGGGCGGAGCCGGCCTCGCGGACCGTGAACGAGAGGTGAGCAGACGCGCTCCCCCCGGTGGCTTCGGCCACATGCGCGAACCCCCTCGGTACGTAAAGGACTTCGCCCTGACGCAGAACCACGTCCAGCAGCGCATCCCCCGGGTCGCCGTCCACCCGCTCGGGCTGCCAGTTCCCGCCGGGCGGTCCCGGATACACACGCCACCGCTTCGAACCGTGTATCTGCACGGCCAGCACGTCGGCGTCGTCGCGGTGCACAGGACGGCCCTGCGTCCCCGGCGGGGTGAGAAAGAAGAACGCCTCCACCTGGCGTCGAAAACACTCCGCGAGCCCATCGGCCAGTTCCCGCACGCCTGCGTGCCACTGGTCGACGTACCGCAGAAGGAGCGTTGCTCCCTCCTCGCCGATCAGTCGGCGCACCGCCCCGGAATCCACGTAGCGATTGTCGATCCCGCCCAGGACTACTCGGGGGAAACAGTAACGCTCCTCCGGTACAGGACCGTCCTCGTGCACGAGCGTCGCGTAAGGGGTGGTGAGGAGACCTGCATCCAGGATCCTGTCCAGCTCGGCGACCTTCAGCATCTCCATCAGGGGTGTGCGGGGATGCAGTACGGCGGGTGTACGGCGCCACAAGGTGTGATGAAAAGCCTGCTCGTCGTCCACAAATCGTGCAAGCGGGTCCATCGTTGCCTCTCCACGTTCCATGCCGTCGGCGTGATCAGACGGTCTGGCGGTTGCTGTACGCACGCGGTCGTGCCCGGCCGATGACATCATCCGGGGTGACTGCGTCGAGCCGTGCGCTGAGATGGTCCAAGAGGTCGGCCGCAGTGCGCAGCAGGGCGTCATCGTCCAGGGGACGGCCCGGCAGAGCCAGGCCGTCGACGATCCCCCTCAGCAGAGCGGTGCGCAGATGCTCCGCGCCGGCTTCCCTCACCACCACTGTCAGATGAGCCGACGAGGAGTCGCCCACGGCTGTGGCGGTGTGCGCGAAACCTCTCGGCACGTACAACACTTCCCCGGCCTCAAGGACCGTGTCCAGCAGTGGCGCTCCCGGATTCTCCTCGCGGACCGGCGCCCAGTCGCCGTCGGCCGGACCCGCGTACACCTGCCAGTGCTTGGCACCGCTGAGCTGGATGGCCAGCAGGTCCCCGTCGTCCCGATGCACCGGACCCCGGCGGCCGGGACGGCTCAGGAAGAAGAACGCCTCGACAAGCCGGCCGAGCCGCTCGGCAACGCCCCTCGTGAGTTCACGCACGGGGGGATGCCATTGATCGACGTAACGGAACTGCAGGGTCGCCCGTTCCTCATCGATCAGTCGTCGGACCGCCGCCGCATCAACGTACCCCTGGGCAGGGTTCCCGGTGATGACGCGCGTCGGACAGAAACGCTCGTCGGCGATGCTCCCCTGTGCGGTGTACAGGCCGACATACGGAACGCGCAGCAGCCCCGCGTCGAGGAGCGCGTCCACGTCCGCGAGTGTCAGCACCTCCAACGGCGGGTCCTGCGGCCGCAGAAGCACCGGTTCCTTCCGCCAATACGTACCCAGGAGCTGCTCCACGTTCGGTACGCACCGTTCCAGCCAGTCCATAGTTCCGTCCCTCTCCGAGTGGACCCGCCGGTGTGAGCACCGGCGGGTCCCGGACGCGCTTGCGCGCACTCGCGTGCGCGTCGGTCAGCCGATCAGATGACGTCGGGGTAGCAATCCCCGCACCCGGCCTCGATCTTCTGGTCCGAGGTCGGGGACGCGGCGGCATCCCCGACGGACAGCACGAAGAACGCCCCTCCGGCAACGGCGAGCGCCGCCACGCTCAGCGCGGCACGCTTGGAGATCTCCGCACGCTTCAACGGCTCTACGGCCTGGGAATACGACATGACCACTCCCTTCCCCGGCAGCGGTTTCCGCCGCACCCGGGTGTTCACTCGACCCCGGTTCCGAGGCCGGGACTGATCTTGCGTCGGCCCGCGTACGGAGGAGAAGCAGCACTGACGTATTCCATACACCACTTACGGATCTCTGATGCGCCCTCTCCTCCCCGGACAGTGTCCTGTGTTGTGAGTCGCAGGAGTCGTCGTGTGCAGCAGCAGAGGGTGACGGCGAGTTTTGAGGTGACCCCCCTTCCCGGAGAACCTGGCAGGTTCGCCAGATGAACGAACGAGGCCTGTGCTTCTCCATCACCAGCATGCCGGGGGTCAAGACGAGGACGATCCGAACCAGCTCAGAGGCGTCTCCCGCCCTTCCGGTCCTGGGGCTGTTCAGGGAGGGGCTGGTCCGTGAATTGGCGCGATAGCCACACAAAACGTCCGCCAGAAAATCTCTCGGCCTTAACCATTTGGCGCGGCCGGAATCGTCGACTACAACACCACCTACGACGAACGGCCCTGACCATCGGGCACAGGCGTAGAGATAGGTGAACGAGTTGGCTCAGATAATCGACCAGGGTCCTGGCGCGTCGCGCAAGCGGTGGACCGTCCGATAAAGGGAGCCGGGCGGGCGCACAGCGCGGCAGCGGTAGAAGTCATTCGACCGGAAGAAGGACGCGGTCGACTTCGCCACCGAGGTAGAGAACGACAAGCGAGAGAACGTATACGTCGACCCCAGTGCCGGCAAGGTCTCGTTGCGCTCGTACGCCTCGGATTGGCTTGCGAAGAAGACCGCCTCTGCTGGAACCCTCGAGTCCTGCGAGCGCATCGTCCGCCTCCACATAGTCCCTCACCTGGGGCGCAAGACGATCTCCCAAGTCACTGCGGGGGACATCGAGGGCCTGTACGCGCGTCGCCACCGGGAGGGGGCAGCTGAAACAAATGGACCACCGTGACCTTGACGAGCGGCGTGTCCATGCACGGAGTATCTCGCCGGCTCGGGCATCGCTCGATCAAGGTCACGGTGGACAAGTACGGCCACCTCACCCAGGACGGCCGGGAACGCTGCCGTCAGGTGGTCGAGGCGGCTGTGGTGCCGCGCAGGCTCAGAGCAGGCCGAACGACTTCAGCACCCAGCGCTGACCCGGTGTCGGGTCAGACGGCCAGTAGAGGTAGCAGACCCCGCCCGTACCGCTTCTGACCTTGCCGTTCGCGTCGTAGCGCTTGGTGCGGAGCCAGATGTTCTCCCACTCCCTGCGCTTGTAGACCCGGCGCACGGCCTCGTTGTTCGGCGAGGCCGGGTCGTTCGCGATCACGTCGCCGTCCGCGGTGAACCCGATCACGGTCATCAAGTGGCCGGAGGTCCCGTACCCGGCGCCGGTCAGCTCCTCCTTGAGGAAGGACTGCGACGTTATGGCCGGGATGCCCGCGCGGATCAGCCGCTCCAGGTCCGTGAGCGAGTCCAGCCGGGTCACCACCGCGTTCATCCCGTCGTACGTCGCCGCGTACGCGGCATTGAACGGCCAGTTGCCGCAGCCCTCGTACTGGTAGTCGTAGGTGAACCGGGCGGCATGGCAGACCTGCGGGTCGGCCAGGCCGGGCTTGACCCAGGCGAGGTCCTCGGCGGTCGGCCGACGGCCCCAGTACTCGATGATCATCTGCGAGGAGGTGGGGCTGCACCAGGCCTCGCCGCCGTTGTCGTACTCGGGGTACTGGCCCACGTGGACGTTCTGCGAGTAGCGCGGCACCCACAGCTCGCGGGCGAGGGCGGGGGTGCTGGCGGGCACGGTGAAACGGTCCGGGACGTCGGAGGCCATCGCGCCGAGCCGCCGGACGGTGGGCGTCAGGCGGCTGCCCGGGGCGCGGTGGAGGGTGAGCCTCAGTCGGTACGAGACCAGTCGCAGTCCGCTCGCCGCGTCGTCCACCGAGAAGGTGTCGGTCCAGATGGAGCTCTTGCCGTCGGTCTGGTCGTCGACGGAGGTACGGCGGATGTCGCCGTCACCGGCGGCCCAGCGGCCCATCACGTACCAGGGTGTCGGGGTGCCGTCCGAGTAGCGGCCCTGGAGCTCGATCTGGATCCAAGTGCCCGCCGGGGTCTCCGCGTTCCAGGAGGCGATCACCTCGGTCGCCGGGACGGTGGACCAGTGGACGGGCGAGGTCCAGGTCGCGTACTCCCAGGTGGTGGTCGTGCCGGTGTGCGGATCGGTGTAGTCGGTGCGCCCGGCGGCGTGGTCGATGACCAGCCCGGGGCGGCGGCCCGCGACGACCCGCGTCCCGGCGCGGTAACCGCCGCGCCAGTCGGTGTAGGTGTGCCAGAACCGGTTGTCCACGGCAGGGGCCTTCGCCGAGGGGGCGTGGGGCGGGGCGGCGGAGGGAACGGCGGCGGCCGCGGGACCGGCGGTCGACATCGTTCCGGCGGTGGCGGCTGCCGCGAGCGCGGCGGTCAGTACGGTTCGGCGTGAGGTCGGTCTGTTCATGGGCGAGACCCCCGGTCGTAAGCGGAATGGGGCTGCTGGTGCGCGACAGTGCGCCGCCAACTATCGCGGGTCGTGGCCGGGTCCGGCCAGCGGTTCGGCTTGCGTCAATAAACCAATATTGGTCTGGTCCACTGGCGTGACCTGCGACTGCTCCGGACCGGCTCGTAGGCTGGGGGCCATGAACGACCTCTCGCTCCTCGCCGCACGGCTGCGCGCCCTGGCACCGTCCTGCGGACCGGTCCGGCTGATCGCTGTCGACGGCCACGCGGGCTCGGGGAAGAGCACCTTCACCTCCCGCCTGGCCGCCGCCCTCGATGACGCCCCCGTCCTGCATCTCGACGACATGGCCACGCACGAGTCCTTCTTCACCTGGGTGGACCGGCTGCGGGAGCAGGTACTCGGGCCGTTGGAGCGCGGCGAGTGCGCCCGGTACGCGCCGTACGACTGGACCGCGCGGACCTTCGGGACGCCGCGCAGCCTGGAGCCCGCGCCGGTGGTCCTGATCGAGGGGGTCGGGGCCGGCCGCCGGGCGCTGCGGCCGTGGCTGGCCCGGCTGCTGTGGATGGATCTCGCCGCCGCGGAGTCCTGGGAGCGCGGCCGCCGCAGGGACGGGCCCGCGCTCTCGGAGTTCTGGGACGGCTGGACGGCGGCCGAGGAGCGGCACTTCTCGGCCGACCCCTCCCGCCCCCACGCGGACGCTCTGATACGGCAGTTGTCAGTGGGGTACGAGTTGCTGGAGGGACCCAGAACGGCAGCAGGAGCGAACCATTCCGTCACGGACCGTGAGTACGTGGCGCCGCCGTCCTGAATGGTGAGAAAACGCCCCGGAAGTACCTCAACTCCGCTTGACCCAGGGGCGGTACAGGTCTTACGTTCTCAATGTGCGGCTTTTCGGAGCCCTCACAGACGCGAAGCCCCCGGTTGTTCCCCCGTGATCGGGGGCTTCGTTCTGCCCTCGCACCCCCCTCCCCCACGCCGGTCCGGCGGATTCCGCTCACCCTGGGTCACGGTCTCCCTTCTGCCTGCGGCGCTCTTAGTCGCACACTCCCTGCGCAGGTACGATGCCTCTCGGTGCGGTCAATTCCCGTCCGTGGCCATGTGATTCGGTGCGCCCCGGTGGGCAGAATCGTGCGGCGGGACATCCTGGGGGCACGGTTTGTGGGGGACCAGATGGACATCGGCACGCAGGGCACGCAGGCCCCTGCCGACCTCGCCTGGCTGCGCGGCGTGGACGCCTACACCATGGGCGCCTACCCCCAGGCCGAAGAGGAGTTCAGGGCTGCGGTTCGCCTCGATCCAGGCATGGCGGACGGCTGGCTCGGCCTCCATGCGCTGAGGGTCGACACGACGACGGCGCTGCTGCGCATGTACCGCCATCGCGAGCGCTTCGGCGAGCAGCGCACCCGCCATCGGCGCACGCTCAACTCCTGGTACTGGCTGGGCTGGTGGGTGCAGCCGGTGCTGGAGAGCGCGCGTGATCTGCTGCTCGCGCACGCCTCGCACTGGCTGGACGGCCGCCATGTCCCCGAGCTGGACCGTGCGCTCGCGGGCCTGCCGCCGGTGGACGCGGACCCACAGGTGCGTTTTCTGCATGCCTGTCGCTCGTATCTGGTCAAGGACTGGGAGCAGCTCGTACGCAACACCGAGCAGTTGGTGGACGATCCGCTGCTCGGCATCGAGGCGGGGCTGTTCGGCGGCATGGCGCGGGTGCGTCTGGAGATGTACGGGCAGGCCGAGCCGCTGCTCTCCACCGCCCTGATGCGCTGCCGCAGCGAGCAGCCACAGCGCAAGGAGCTGCGTTACTGGCTGGCCCGTGCGCACGAGGGCACCGGCCGCAGCGCCGCCGCCCTGCCGCTCTACCGGGCGGTGCACCGGATCGACCCGGCGTTCATGGACACCTCGGCGCGGCTCGCCGCGATCGCGGACTACGACGGCCTGGAGGGCTCGGACGAGGCCGCGGGCCTGGCCGCCGTGTCCCTGGCCGGGCTCGGTACGGACGGCACCGTGTCGGAGGCGCAGCCGGAATCGGATCCGCTGCTCGGCGCCGACCCGGTGGACGGCCGGGAGCTGCGGCCCGGCGGTGAGGCGTCCGGTCTTCCGGGCGTCGTGATGCCGCCGCCGTCCGGCGGGGCGCGGCGCAGGGCGGGGGCGCCCGGACAGCCGCCGTCCCCGTTCCCGGCGGGGCCCAGCGATCCGGTGCTGCTCGCCGAGGCGCTGGCCGAGCTGGAGCGGATGGTGGGTCTGGAGCCCGTCAAGCGCCAGGTCAAGGCGTTGTCCGCGCAGCTGAACATGGCGCGGCTGCGGGCCGGTCAGGGGCTGCCCGTGCAGCCGCCGAAGCGCCATTTCGTCTTCTCGGGCCCGTCCGGCACCGGCAAGACCACGGTGGCCCGCATCCTGGGCCGGGTCTTCTACGCGCTGGGGCTGCTCGGCGGTGACCATCTGGTCGAGGCCCAACGGGCCGATCTGGTGGGCGAGTTCCTCGGCCAGACCGCGGTCAAGGCCAATGAGCTGATCGACTCGGCGCTCGGCGGAGTGCTCTTCGTCGACGAGGCGTACAGCCTTGCCAACAGCGGCTACAGCAAGGGCGACGCGTACGGCGACGAGGCGCTGCAGGTCCTCCTCAAGCGTGCGGAGGACAACCGGGACCATCTCGTCGTCATTCTCGCGGGCTACCCGGAGGGCATGGACCGGCTGCTGGCCACCAATCCGGGGCTCTCCTCGCGCTTCACCACCCGGGTGGACTTCCCGAGCTACCGGCCGCTGGAGCTCACCTCGATCGGTGAGGTGCTGGCGGCGGAGAACGGCGACGCGTGGGACGAGGAGTCCCTGGACGAGCTGCGTTCCATCAGCGGCCATGTCGTCGAGCAGGGGTGGATCGACGAGCTGGGCAACGGGCGGTTCCTGCGCACCCTGTACGAGAAGAGCTGCGCCTACCGCGATCTGCGGCTCTCCGGCTACGCGGCCGTGCCGAGCCGGGACGATCTGGCCACGTTGCGGCTGCCGGACCTGATGCAGGCGTACGGCGAGGTGCTGTCCGGCCGGGGACCGGTGGACCGGGGACAGCAGGAGCCGCCGCTCCTGTGAGCCCCGGTTGCCGAAGGGACCGGGCGACGGCCCCTGCGGCAACCGGGACCACGTGGTCAGCGGACCGACGCGGTGAGTTCCCCGGAGCCGGTCGTCGTGCTCGCGGGTTCCGCCGCCCGGCGCGGTACCGCGACCCGGTGGGCCGGGTCGCGCACCTCGCCGACCAGCATCTCCAGGACGTCCTCCATGGCGACCAGGCCGAGGATCCGGCCGGACGCGTCGGCGACCTGTGCCAGATGGGTGGCCGCCCTGCGCATCACGGTCAGGGCGTCGTCCAGGGGCAGCTCGGCCCGTACGGTCGCCATCGGGCGCCATACGTGCTGGGGGACGGCCCGCTCGCCGTCCTCCAGGTCCAGGACGTCCTTGACGTGCAGATAGCCCATGAACGGGCCGCCGCCCTCCGCGCACACGGGGAAGCGTGAGTAGCCGGTGCGTACGGTCAGCTCCTCGATCCGGTGCGGGGTGACGGACGGGTCCACGGTCACCAGGGAGGCCCGGCGGAGCAGCACATCGGTGACGGGCCGGCTGCCCAGCTCCAGTGCGTCCTCCAGCCTCTCCTGCGCCTCCGGCTCCAGCAGTCCGGCCTGGCCGGAGTCCTCGACGAGCCGGTTGAGCTGCTCGCTGGTGAAGACGGCCTCCACCTCGTCCTTCGGTTCGACGCCGAAGATCCGGAGCACCAGCCGGGCGCAGGCGCCCAGTGCGGCGGTGACCGGGCGGCAGAGCCGGGCGAAGCCGACGAGGCCGGGGCTGAGCCAGAGCGCGGTCTTCTCCGGCGCCGCCATCGCGAGGTTCTTCGGGACCATCTCGCCGATGACGAGGTGGAGGAAGACCACGAAGACGAGTGCCAGGACGTAGCCGAGCGGGTGGATGAGGCCCTCGGGCAGGTGGATCGACTGGAAGACCGGCTCCAGCAGATGGGCGACGGTCGGTTCGGCGACGGCGCCGAGGGTCAGTGAGCAGACGGTGATGCCGAACTGGGCGGCGGCCATCATCTGCGGCAGGTTCTCCAGGCCGTACAGCACTTGGCGGGCCCGGCCCGAGCCGACCGCCGCGAGGGGCTCGACCTGGCTGCGCCGTACGGAGACGAGAGCGAACTCGGCACCGACGAAGAAGCCGTTCGCCAGCACGAGGAGCGCGGCGAAGAGCAGTTGGACCAGGCTCATCGCACGGCCTCCAGGACTTCGTGGGCCGCCGGGGCCCCGGCGCCGGGGTCGGTCGGTTCGACCGTGCGTACGAAGCGGACCTTCTCGGCGCGGTAGTGGCCGACCTGGCGGACGGAGATCCGCCAGCCGGGCAGCTCGGCCCGGTCGCCGGGGGCGGGGATGCGTCCCAGCAGATCGGCGACGAGTCCGGCCACGGTCTCGTACGGGCCGTCGGGGACGTCGAGTCCTATCCGGCGCAGGGTGAGGACCCGGCAGCTGCCTTCGGCGTCCCAGGCCGGGCGGCCGTCCTCGGGAGCGGCGGGGGCCAGTTCGGGCCGGTCGGCGCCTTCGGCGTCGTGCTCGTCCCTGACCTCGCCGACGAGTTCCTCGATGATGTCCTCCAGGGTGACGACTCCGGCGGTGCCGCCGTACTCGTCGACCACTACGGCGATCGGCTGCTCGTTGCGGAGCCGCTGGAGCAGCTGTTCGACGGGCAGGGTCTCCGGGACCAGCAGCGGCGGGACGGCGATCCGTCCGGCCGGGGTGCGCAGCCGGTCCTGGGCGGGCACGGCGAGCGCGTCCTTGAGGTGGATCATGCCGACGACCTCGTCGATCCGCTCCCGGTAGACGGGGAAGCGGGAGAGGCCGGTGGCGCGGGTGAGGTTGAGGACGTCCTGTGCGGTCGCCGAGGACTGCAGGGCGCTGACTTTCACCCGGGGGGTCATGACGTGCTGGGCGGTGAGTCCGGCGAGCGACAGGGTCCGTACGAAGAGATCCGCGGTGTCCTGTTCGAGGGTGCCGGCCTCGGCCGAGTGCCGGGCCAGGGAGACCAGTTCCCCGGGGGTACGTGCGGAGGCCAGCTCGTCGGTGGGTTCGACGCCCAGCAGCCGCACCAGCCGGTTGGCCACGGTGTTCAGCAGACTGATCACCGGCCGGAACACGGCGGAGAAACGGTGCTGGGGGCCGGCGACGAACCGGGCGACCTGGAGCGGCCGGGAGACCGCCCAGTTCTTGGGCACGAGTTCACCGATCACCATCTGGACGGCGGAGGCCACCATCATCCCGATGACCACGCTGATGCCGGGGACGGCACCGTCGGGCAGTCCGGTCGCGGTGAGTGGGCCGTCCAGCAGCTGGGCGAGTGCCGGTTCGGCGAGCATGCCGACGACCAGTGAGGTGATGGTGATACCCAACTGGGTGCCGGAGAGCTGGAAGGAGAGTTCGCGCAGGGCTTCGACGACGGTGCGGGCCCGCCGGTCGCCCTCGGCGGCGGCGCGCTCGGCGTCCGGCCGCTCCACCGTGACGAGCCCGAATTCGGCCGCCACGAAGAATCCGTTGGCGAGGATGAGAAGGAATGCCGCGCTGAGAAGCAGCAGGGGGGTGGTCATGCCGCCGCCTCCGGGGAAGGGGCGGCGCAGGTACTACCGGACGGTCCGTCCATTGCTGGAAGGAGTCACTCCTTGGGTCGCAGGAAAGCCCCGCCGGTCTCATGGACCTCTGGGTGCGGGGCGGGGTGCACAGGGGCACCGCCGCCCTCCAGAGTAATCAAGAAGAGGCCGTACGGGGCAGGGGCTCAGCCGATGTCCGTTCCGGTGCCGTGGTTCTCGGCGAGGGCACGGAGCGCGCGGGCGTCGCGGATGGCCTGCTGCTTGGCGATTCCCGGCTGGATGCCGAGGGCGGGCATGCTGGTCCCGTCACTCAGGTCGAGAAAGACCCAGGGGTCACCGACCCGCAGGTTGACCCGAAGGATCTCCGCCCAGGACAGCCGGCGCGTCCGGGTGAGATTGACCACGGTCACCCCGTCCTCGTTCGCGACGACCTTCGGGCGGCTGAGCAGCGCGAGTACTCCGAAGAACAGCAGGGCCGTGAAGATGAAGCTGGCCCGCTCCCCCGGGCTCAGCTGCTCCAGGGTCAGAGCGACGGCGGTGATGACGAGGAACATCGCCGCCCCCACGGTCAGCAGGACCACCCGGGTTCGGGTCGGCCGGAACGTGACCGGGAGGGTAGGGAGTTCGGGCCGGGGTGCGGGGGCGGACATGGTGTTCTTCTGTCTTCCGGGTGGTCGCCCGGCCGTCAGAGGCGGCAGGCGTGGATGGCGGTGGTGAGGATGGCGCGGGCGCCGAGGTCGTACAGATCGTCCATGATCCGCTGGGCCTCCCGGGCGGCGACCATGGAGCGGACGGCGACCCAGCCCTCGTGGTGCAGCGGCGAGATGGTCGGCGACTCCAGGCCCGGGGTGAGGGCGACCGCGCGCTCCAGGTGCTCGACGCGGCAGTCGTAGTCCATCATCACGTAGGAGCGGGCGACCAGGACGCCCTGGAGGCGGCGGAGGAACTGCTGCACCTTGGGGTCGTCGTCGGGGGCGCCGGTGCGGCGGATGACGACGGCCTCGGACTTCATGATCGGCTCGCCGATGACTTCGAGCCCGGCGTTGCGCAGGCTGGTGCCGGTCTCCACGACATCGGCGATGACCTGGGCGACACCGAGTTCGATGGCGGTCTCGACCGCGCCGTCGAGGTGGACGACGGAGGCGTTGACGCCGACGTCGGCGAGGTGCTTGGCGACGATGCCCTCGTAGGAGGTGGCGATCGTCATGCCGTCGAAGTCCTGCGGGCCCTGGGCCGTGCCGGGCTTGGTGGCGTAGCGGAAGGTGGAGCGGGCGAAGCCGAGCTGGAGGATCTCCTCGGAGTCGGCGCCGGAGTCCAGCAGCAGATCGCGGCCGGTGATGCCGATGTCGAGGCGGCCGGAGCTGACGTAGATCGCGATGTCGCGCGGCCGCAGGTAGAAGAACTCGACCTCGTTCTCGGGGTCGACGAGGACGAGTTCCTTGGACTCCTTGCGCTGCTGGTAGCCGGCCTCATGGAGCATCGCCATCGCAGGCCCGGAGAGTGAACCCTTGTTGGGGACGGCGATGCGCAGCATGAGGTCAGGTTTCCTTTGCGAGGAGGGAGTCTTCTGCGGACGTGCGGATGTACGTGGTGCGGAGGTGGTGCTCAGAGGTGTGCGTAGACGTCGTCGAGCGAGATCCCGCGGGCGACCATCATCACCTGGACGTGGTACAGCAGCTGGGAGATCTCCTCGGCGGCCGCGTCCTTGCTCTCGTGCTCGGCGGCCATCCAGACCTCGGCGGCCTCCTCGACGACCTTCTTGCCGATGGCATGGACGCCCTTGTCCACGAGCTCGGCGGTACGGGAGGTGGAGGGATCGCCGTTGGCGGCCTTGAGCTGCAGCTCGGCGAAGAGCTCTTCGAAGGTTTTGTTCGCCATGATGCTCTTAGGGTACGGGGTCCGTGCCCTGTGCTCAGCGCCAGGGCTCGCTGACCGAGCGCAGCGTGGCGGCGGTGGCGACGGCCGCGGTGACCGCTTCGTGCCCCTTGTCCTCGTTGGACCCTTCCAGGCCGGCCCGGTCGAGCGCCTGCTCCTCGGTGTCGCACGTGAGTACGCCGAAGCCGACCGGGACGCCGGTGTCGACGGCGACCTGGGTGAGGCCGTTGGTGACGCCGTGGGACACGTACTCGAAGTGCGGGGTGCCGCCGCGGATGATCACACCGAGGGCGACGACCGCGTCGTAGCCGCGGCCCGCGAGGACCTTGGCGACGACCGGGAGCTCGAAGCTGCCGGGCACCCGGAGCAGGGTCGGCTCGTCGATGCCGAGCTCGTGCAGGGCGCGCAGGGCGCCGTCGACGAGTCCGTCCATGACCTTCTCGTGCCACTGCGCGGCGACGACCGCCACGCGCAGGTCGCCGCAGTTGCGTACGGACAGTTCGGGTGCGCCCTTGCCGCTCATGTCTCTCCCACCGCTCGTTTCCGTGATCTCACTGGTTGCCGCAGGTCGACGCCGTGGCGGTGTCGAGCCAGGGCAGGTCGTGCCCCATGCGGTCGCGCTTGGTGCGCAGGTAGCGCAGATTGTGTTCGCCGGCCTGGACGGGCATCGGCTCGCGGCCGGTGACGGCGAGTCCGTGCCGCAGGATCGCGGCCGTCTTGTCGGGGTTGTTGGTCATCAGCCTGAGGCTGTGGACGCCGAGGTCCTTGAGGATCTGGGCGCCGGCCGCGTAGTCCCGGGCGTCGGCGGGCAGGCCGAGCTCCAGGTTGGCGTCGAGGGTGTCGATGCCGCGCTCCTGGAGTTCGTAGGCGCGCAGCTTGGACAGCAGGCCGATGCCCCGGCCCTCGTGGCCGCGCAGGTAGACGACGACGCCGCGGCCCTCCTCGGTGATCCGGCGCATGGACGCGTGCAGCTGGGGGCCGCAGTCACAGCGCTGGGACTGGAAGATGTCACCGGTCAGGCACTCGGAGTGGACCCGGACCAGTACGTCGTCGCCGTCATCGAGGTCGCCGTGGACGAGCGCGACATGTTCGACGCCGTCGGTGGTGGAGCGGTAGCCGTACGCGGTGAACGCGCCGAAGCTCGTCGGCAGCCGTACCTCGGCCTCGCGGCGGACGGTCGGCTCCGAGCTGCGGCGGTAGGCGATCAGGTCCTCGATGGAGATGATCGTGAGGCCGTGCTTGCGGGCGAACGGGACCAGCTGGGGCAGCCGCAGCATCACGCCGTCCTCGCCGGCGATCTCCACGATGGCCCCGGCGGGCCGCAGCCCGGCGAGCCGGGCGAGGTCGACGGCGGCCTCGGTGTGGCCGTTGCGGACCAGCACCCCGCCGGAGCGGGCGCGGAGCGGGAAGATGTGGCCGGGCCGCACGAAGTCGCCCGGGCCGGCCTCGCCGCCCGCCAGCAGCCGGAGCGTGGTGGCCCGGTCGGCGGCACAGATGCCGGTGGTGACGCCGTGGGCGGCGGACGCGTCGACCGAGACGGTGAACGCCGTGCGCATCGACTCGGTGTTGTGGTCGACCATCTGCGGCAGTTCGAGCCGTTCCAGCTCGTCGTTCTCCATGGGTGCGCAGATCAGACCGCGGCACTCGCTCATCATGAACGCGACGATCTCGGGGGTGGCCTTCTCGGCGGCGATGACGAGGTCGCCCTCGTTCTCCCGGTCCTCGTCGTCGACGACCACGACGGGCCGGCCGGCGGCGATGTCGCGGATCGCCTGCTCGACGGGGTCGAGGCGGAGGTCCTCGGCGGCGCTTTCGTGTTCCCGGTGCAACCAGGTGGGCTGGGCAGTCATGCCGTGGCTCCTTCCAGAGCGGGTGTGCGCGAACGCAGCCACCAGTCGCGCATGCCCCACAGGACGAGGGCGCCGTACACGACGTAGATGAGACCGGAGAAGGCGAGTCCGCTGTGGAAGTTCAGCGGTACGCCGACCAGGTCGACCAGCAGCCAGGCGAACCAGAACTCGACCATGCCGCGGGCCTGGGCGAGCATCGCGACGAGCGTGCCGGCGAATATGTACGCGTCCGCCCACGGGCTCCAGGAGAGCGAGGGGAACGCGGTGAACAGGCCGCCGACCGCGAGGGTGCCGAGCGCCGCGCCGCCCAGCAGGTACCCGCGCTCGCGCCAGGTGGCGAACCGTACGGCGATGGAGCCGTCCTGGGCCTGCTGCCTGCCCCGGGTCCACTGCTGCCAGCCCCAGACGGCCACGGCGATGACGACGAGCTGTTTGCCGACGCTGCCCGCCTGGTGCACGGAGGCGTTGGCCGCGACCAGGACTACACCGGACAGCAGCTGGGCCGGCCAGGTCCAGATCGAGCGGAGCCAGCCCAGGGTCAGCGCGAGCAGACCGACCGTGTTGCCGATCATGTCGGACCAGATGATGTGCTGTCCGAAGACGGTGAACGCCTCCGAGTTCAGCCAGCTCAGGGCGGTCACTTCGCCGACTCCTCGGGCTCCTGCGCGGTGTTGCCGAGCAGTCGCTCGACGTACTTCGCGATGACGTCCACCTCAAGGTTGACCGGGTCGCCGGGCTCCTTGATGCCGAGCGTGGTCAGGGCGAGGGTGGTGGGGATGAGGCTGATGGTGAAGTAGTCGGGTCCGGCGTCCACGACGGTGAGGCTGACGCCGTCGACCGTGATCGACCCCTTCTCCACCACGTACCGGGTCAGCTCCGCGGGGAGGGAGATCTTCACGATCTCCCAGTTCTCGGAGACCCTGCGCTCGACGATGCGGCCGGTGCCGTCGACATGGCCCTGGACGATGTGTCCGCCGAGCCTGCCGCCGACCGCCATGGGGCGTTCAAGGTTGACCCGGGAGCCGGTGTCCAGGGCGCCGAGGCTCGACCTGTTGAGGGTCTCGGCCATCACGTCCGCGGTGAACTCGCCGTCACCCAGCTCGACGACGGTCAGGCAGACGCCGTTGACGGCGATGGAGTCACCGTGCTTGGCCCCTTCGGTGACCACGGGGCCGCGCAGGCGGAATCGGGAGGCGTCGTCGAGCTTCTCGACGGCAGTGACTTCACCCAGTTCTTCGACAATTCCGGTGAACACTCAGTTTCCCTTCCGGGCAGGGCCGGGGACGGCGGTGACGCGCAGATCGGGGCCGATCCGGACGGTCTCGGTCACATCGAGGCGCAACGCCTCGGCGATGGTGGAGATTCCGGCGTCGGCGAGGGCCGCGGGGCCTGCGCCGAGGAGCACGGGGGCGAGATAGCCGACGGCCTTGTCGACCGTTCCCGCGGCGACGAAGGCCCCGGCGAGGGTCGGGCCGCCTTCGAGGAGTACGGAGCGGATGCCGCGCCCGTACAGGGCACGGAGCAGGGCGGGGATGTCCAGGCCGGGGCCGGTGACGGCGCGCGGCAGCCGCAGGACGGCCGCTTCGGGCAGGTGCCGGGCGTCGGCGTCCTCGGCGACGGCGATCAGGGTGGGCGCGGTGCCGTCGAGGACACGGGCGCCGGGGCGGACCGCGGCGGCGCCGGTGTCCACGACCACCCGCAGCGGCTGCACGGCGCCTTCGAGGCCACGTACACCGAGCTGCGGGTTGTCGGTACGGGCGGTGCCGGAGCCGACCACGACGGCATCGGCCTCGGCACGCAGCCGGTGGACGTCGGCGCGGGACTCGGCGGAGGTGATCCAGCGGCTGGTGCCGTCGGCGGCCGCGATCCGGCCGTCGAGGGTCGCCGCGTACTTCCACAGGACGTACGGGCGGCCGAGCCGCACCGAGGTCAGCCAGGCCGCGTTGCCCGCCTCGGCCTCGGCCGCGAGGAGCCCCTGCTCGGCCTTGACCCCGGCCGTGCGCAGGGTGTCCGCACCACCGGTGGCCTGCGGGTTCGGGTCGCCGACCGCATAGACGACGCGGGTGACACCGGCCTTGATGAGCGCCTGGGCGCAGGGGCCGGTGCGGCCGGTGTGGTTACAGGGTTCGAGGGTGACGTAGGCGGTGCCGCCCCGGGCCCGCTCGCCCGCGTCGCGCAGGGCGTGAATCTCGGCGTGCGGTCCGCCGGCCCTCCGGTGGAAGCCCTCTCCGGCCGGATGGCCTGCGGCGTCGAGAATGACGCAGCCGACCACGGGGTTGGGGCTGGTGGAGCCGAGACCGCGGGCGGCGAGCGTGATCGCACGGCGCATGGCGGTGATGTCGGCTGCGGTGTCCACCGGGTCCTCCTGCCTCTTCGGGCACGGACTCCGGGGCCTGTCGATGACGACAGATGAAACGGGAACGCCACAGGAGAACGCCGGAAAGCCGGAAAACACGGATGGCTCGGTCACCCGAAAACCATCCGCCGACGGCGGCGTACCCGCGAAACGGCCCGCCGCGCACTGCCTCCCATCCGGACTTTAACCGTCGGTCCAGGAATCCCACCTGGTCAACCGGCCGCTGGATGCGGACGGGTCGCGGACTATAACCGCCGGTTCGGAATTGCACCGACCCCGGAGTGCGCTGCTGCTGGTACACGATCAGTGTGCCACGCCCGGCGGTGGGCCATGCGGGTGAGTTCCTGTGGACTGGCTCACAGGGGGCCCGCGAGGGATACCCCTTCCGAACAAGTCGACCCTTGAAGGTCCAGACCTATTGACGCACTGGTCTAGTCCTCTTAATCTCTGCGTCACCTCCGAGGAGCGGCCCCGCGGTGTGCGCACACCCGGGGCACCAACACGACCCACCCCTTTGCCAGTTGTGTTCTGCCCGACCTCCCCAGGAGGAACCGAACGTGTTGTCCCCCACCCGCGCGAGAGCCACCCTGCTCGCAGCCGGCGCAGTCGTCGCCGGACTACTGATGGGCTCGCTCGCCGCCACCCCGTCGGCCGCCGCCGACCAGGAGTCCTGTCGCCCCGACGGGCTCTACGGGACCCCCGGTGTCGCCGTCCCCTACTGCTCCGTCTACGACACCGAGGGCCGCGAGAAGATGGGCGCCGACCACCAGCGGCGGGTCATCGGATACTTCACCGACTGGCGGACCGGCAAGGACGGCAAGCCCGCCTATCTCGTCTCTGACATCCCCTGGGACAAAGTCACCCATTTGAATTACGCGTTCGCCCATGTTGACGGCAGCAACAAGCTCTCCGTCGGCGCCGACGGGCCGGACAACGCCTCGACCGGCATGACCTGGCCGGGAGTCGTGGGCGCCGAGATGGACCCGGACCTCCCCTACAAGGGCCATTTCAACCTGCTCAACAAGTTCAAGAAGAAGTACCCGGACGTGAAGACCATGGTGTCGGTGGGCGGCTGGGCCGAGACCGGCGGCTACTTCGACGACAGCGGCGAGCGAGTGGACTCCGGCGGCTTCTACTCGATGGCGACCAACGCCGACGGCTCGGTCAACCAGGCCGGCATCAACACCTTCGCCGACTCGGCCGTCGCGTTCATCAAGAAGTACGGCTTCAGCGGCATCGACATCGACTACGAGTACCCGACCACCATGAAGGACGCGGGCAACCCGCTGGACCGGACGCTCTCCAACACGCGCCGGGCCGGTCTGGTCAAGGGCTACTCCGCGCTGATGAAGACCCTGCGCGAGAAGCTCGACCGCGCCTCCGCCGCCGACGGCACCCACTACCTGCTGAGCGTGGCCGCGCCCTCGTCCGGCTATCTGCTGCGCGGGATGGAGACCTTCCAGGTCCAGAAGTACCTGGACTACGTCAACATCATGTCGTACGACCTGCACGGCGCCTGGAACGAGTACGTCGGTCCGAACGCGGCGCTGTACGACGACGGCAAGGACGCCGAACTCGTCCAGGCGAGCGTCTACTCGACCTCGCAGTACGGCGGCACCGGCTACCTCAACACCGACTGGGCGTACCACTACTTCCGCGGCTCCATGCCGTCCGGCCGGATCAACATCGGTCTGCCGTACTACACCCGCGGCTTCAAGAACGTGCAGGGCGGTACGGACGGGCTGTGGGGCCGGGCCGCCACCACCGACTGCCCGGCCGGCGCGGGGCTGACCAAGTGCGGTGACGGCGCCGTCGGCATCGACAACCTCTGGCACGACCAGGACGCGAACGGCAAGGAATCACCGGCCGGTTCCAACCCGATGTGGCATGCGAAGAACCTGGAGAAGGGCATCGTCGGCGACTACGTCACCGACTACGGCTTCCCCTCGGACACGAAGCTGACCGGCAGCTACGCCCGCAGGTACGACCCGACGCTGGTCGCGCCCTGGCTGTGGAACGCCGAGAAGAAGGTCTTCCTGTCCACCGAGGACGAGCAGTCGGTCGCCGCGAAGGCGGACTACGTCGTCGACAAGGGCATCGGCGGCACCATGATCTGGGAGCTCGCGGGCGACTACGGCTGGAACGCCGCCAAGGGGCAGTACGAGCCGGGCTCCACGCTCACCTCGACAATGTACGACAAGTTCAAGTCGGCCACCCCGTACGGTGCGAAGCGGTCCACCATCGCTCTGCCCACCGAGGCGCTCGACATCGACGTGTCCTTCGACCAGTTCCCGCTCGGTGACTCCAATTACCCGATCAGCCCCAAGCTGAAGATCACCAACAACACGAAGGCGACGCTGCCCGGCGGCACGGAGTTCCAGTTCGACTACGCGACGTCCGCACCGGCCAACGCCAAGGACCAGTCGGGCTTCGGCACGACGATCGTGCGCAGCGATCACACCGCCGCCAACAACATCGGCGGGCTCAAGGGCGACCACAACCGCGTCTCGCTGAAGCTGCCGGGCTGGCAGAGCCTGGCTCCCGGCGCCTCGGTGCAGGTCGACTTCGTCTACTACCTGCCGACCTCCACACCGTCGAACTGGACGGTGACCCTCGGCGGGAAGTCGTACGCCCTCGCCGCCGACCTGGCGCGCGGCACCACCCCGGTCGACCCCGGCACGGGCACCTCGTCGCCGTCACCGGACCCGTCGACCGGCACCGGCCCGACGCCCGGCGGCGACTGCACCGCGCCCGCCTGGAGCGCCAGCTCCGAGTACGGCGCCGGTACGGCGGTCGGCCATGGCTCGCACCGGTGGAAGGCCAAGTGGTGGACGAAGGGCGAGACGCCCGGCTCCACCGGTGACTGGGGCGTCTGGCAGGACCTCGGGGCCTGCTGACCCTCCCCCGTACCGCCCGGCGGTGACCGGTTCGCCCCCGGTCGCCGCCGGGCTCGGCCGCGCTCCGCGGAACACCGGCATTGCGGCAGATCGCGCCCCGAACGGACCGCGCAGAGCACGGTGTTCGGGGAGCTCCCCCGCCCGGCGGTTCAGCCGGCCGGCGTGAACAGCTCGTCCTGAGCCGCCTCCCGGGCGGTGAGCAGCGCGCCGCGGAGCACCGCCGCGCCGCCCAGCTGCCCGGCCCTGACCTCGGTGCGCAGCGGTGACATCAGGGTCAGCCGCTCCTCGACCCGGGCCGCGAGCGCGGCTCCGCCCGCGTGGCCGACCTCGCCCGCCAGCAGCACACAGCCCGGGTCGAGGACCGAAGCGATGGCGGCGGCGCCCAGGGCGAGCCGGCCGGCGAGGGCGTCCAGGAACGCCTCGCTGTCCCCCTCCCCCGCCAGCGCGGCCCGTACGGCGGACGCCGCGCCCGGTTCCTTGTCCCCTTCGGCGGCGCCCGGAGGCACGGCGATGCCGTGGGCGGCGGCCAGTTCGCAGACCGGGGCGGAGCCCACCAGCGCGTGGAACCCGCCGTCGCAGTTGACGGCCGACGGCGGGCCGGGAATACCGGGAACCGGCAGGAAGCCGATCTCGCCCGCGCCGCCGGAGGCTCCCCGGCGGAGCTTCCCGTCCAGCATGACGGCGGCGCCGACGCCGTGGCCGAGCCAGAAGAGCACAAAGGTGTCGCGGTCGGTGGCCGCGCCGCCGCGGTGTTCGGCGACGGCGGCGAGATTGGTCTCGTTCTCGACCAGCACGGTCGCGGGCAGCCGTTGCTGGAGCACCCGCACCAGTCGCCGGTGCCAGGCGGGCAGCCCGGTGGTGTCGCGGAGTTCTCCGGTGACCGGGTCGATCAGGCCGGGTGCGCCGATGCCGACGCTGTGCAGCGGGCCGGCACCGGCCTCGCGCGCGGTGCGTTCCAGGAGCGCGGCGGCCTGTTCGGCGGCGGCCTCGGTGTCGGTGTCGCTGCCGATGGGCAGGGTGGCCTCGGCGAGCGTGGCGCCGAGCAGGTCGGCGACGACCACGGCGACGCTGCCGGTGCGTACGTCGAGGGCGGCGAGATGGGCGCGGTCGGCGGCGATCCCGTACAGCCGGGCGTTGGGACCGCGGCGCTCGGCACCGGCCTCGCCGACGACACGGATCAGACCGGCCCCCTGCAACCGGTCGACGAGGTCGGCGACGGTGGGCCGGGAGAGGCCGGTCAAGGTCTTCAGCTGCGTGGCCGTCAGCGGACCGTCCTGCTGGAGCAGTCGCAGGGCGAGCCGGTCGTTGATGGCCCGTGCGGTGCTCGGTGATGCGGGCATGCCGGGATCCTTCCAGATCGCTGACGCACTGGCTGCACAGGCGCACTATTTATCAGGCAGGGTTCCTGATAGTTTACGGCCCGCACCGTGGAGACGGGCACCGGGACCACCGGAGTCGGAGAATTTCCCAGGGGAGGGCACGGCGGTATGACAGCGGATTCCACAGAGACGGGCTTCGGCATGGAGCAGGTGAGGCGGGCCAGGATCGCCGTCGCCGCGGTCTTCACCGTGCACGGCGCGGTGACCGGCAGCTTCGCCACCCGGGTGCCCTGGATCCAGGACCATGCCGGGGTCAGCGCCGGTCAGCTCGGCCTCGCTCTCGCCTTCCCGGCGATCGGCGCCTCGCTCGCCATGCCGCTGGCCGGTGCGATCAGCCATCGCCTCGGCGCCAGGACCGCGCTGCGCGGACTGCTCGCCCTGTGGACGCTGGCGCTGATCCTGCCCGCGCTGGCACCCAACCTGCTGACGCTGTGCGCCGCGCTCCTCGTGTACGGGGCGACGGCCGGCATGTCGGACGTGGCGATGAACGCCCTCGGCGTCGAGGTGGAGAACCGCCTCGACAAGTCGATCATGTCCGGGCTGCACGGGATGTGGAGCGTGGGCGCCCTGATCGGTTCGGCGGCGGGCACGGTGGCCGCGCATCTGGGCGCCGACGCCCGGCTGCACCACACCCTCGCCGCGCTGGTGCTCACCACGCTCGGCCTGATCGCCTGTCGGAGCGTACTCGATCTGCGCAGCGAACCGGACGAGGAGCCGCCGCCGCGCTTCGCCCTGCCGCCGAAGTCGGCGCTGATCATCGGCGCGGTGGGCTTCTGCGCGGTGTTCGCCGAGGGCGCCAGCCTGGACTGGTCGGCGGTCTACCTCCGGGACGTGATGGACACCTCCGCCGGGCTCGCCGCGGCGTCCACGACGGCGTTCGCGCTGACCATGGCGGTCGCCCGGATCGCCGGTGACAAGATCGTCGACCGCTTCGGCGCGGTCAGGACCGTACGGGTCGGCGGCGTCCTCGCGACGGTCGGCGGGGGGCTCGTGGTGGCTTCGCCGAGCGCGCCGCTCGCGATGTGCGGCTTCGGCCTCCTGGGCCTCGGTGTCGCGGTGGTCGTCCCGCTCGCCTTCGCGGCGGCCGGGCGCAGCGGCCCGAACCCGAGCCAGG
>NZ_JBEXPH010000041.1:0-39389 GCF_040611955.1 Streptomyces sp. NPDC006510
CCGGTGCCGGCGCGGCGGACACCGGCGGCGTCGTGGCCGGCGCGGTGCTCCCCGCCCCGCCCCGCCGCCGCCCGAAGCGGCCGGACGGAGCCGGATCGGTGGCCCGGGACCCCAGCCGCGAAACATCGTCCGTCAGCTCGGGGAACAACTGCGTGTCCGTGACCCGTACTTCCGTGCCGAACAGCGTCGAGAGCGCCGGACGCGGCCGCCCCGTCTGGAGCGACACCACCTCGCGCAGCACACCCGTCAGCTGCTCCGCCATCTCCGCCGCCGAGGCGAACCGCCGTGCCGGATCCGGATCGGTGGCCCGCACCAGCAGCCGGTAGAACGACTCGTAGGTCCGGAACACCTCGATGTTGTCCGGATCCGGCAGCGAGTCCACGAAGACGTTGGTGTAGCCCTGGAAGTCGAAGGTGAGCACCGCGAGCGTCCGGGCGACCGTGTACAGATCGGAGGCGACCGACGGGCCGACCTCCGCGACCTCCGGCGCCTGGTACCCCACCGTGCCGTAGATGGCCGACTCGTCGTCGTCCATCCTGCGGACGGCGCCCATGTCGATCAGCTTCAGCTGGTCCTCGGTCTGGATCGCGTTGTCGACCTTGAAGTCGCAGTACAGCAGGTTGCGGCTGTGCAGATGGCCGAGCGCCTCCAGCGCCTCGATGCCGTACGCGCACGCCTGCTCGACCGGCAGCGGATCGCGCTTCCCGGCGGCGGTGCGGCGCTCGTTGGCGATGTCCTTGAGCGCCTTGCCGCCGACGTACTCCATCACGATGTAGCCGTCGAGCGAGCCGGTGCGCTGGTCGAGGTGCTCGACGAAGTTGTAGATCCGGACGATGTTGGAGTGCTCGATCTCGGCCAGGAAGCGGCGCTCGGAGATCGCGGCCTCCATCGCGTCCTGGTCACCCGTGTCCAGCAGGCCCTTGAGGACCACCCAGCGGTCCGAGACCGCACGGTCGACCGCGAGATAGACCCAGCCGAGCCCGCCGTGCGCCAGACAGCCGGCGACCTCGTACTGGCCGTGCACGATGTCGCCCTCATGGAGCTTGGGCACGAAGGAGTAGGGGTGACCGCACTTGGTGCAGAACCCCTCGGTGCGGCCCACCCGTTCACCACGGGACCGGCCGACCGGGGCCCCGCAGTCGGACCGCGAACAGAAACGCTTCCGCTCCGGCACCTCCGGGTTCTCCATCACCGCCGAGCGCGGGTCGGGACGCGGCACGTCCGGCACCTCGACCAGGCCCACGCCCAGCCTGCCCCGGGCGGAGGCGCCCGAGGACGAACCGGAGGAACGCACCGAGACCGAGGGGGAGGTGGCGGTGCCGGACAGCGAACGCGAGAGCCGCCCCGACACCGAACGCCGTGAGGTCGACGAGCGGGACGACCGGGACGAACGCGAGGACGACCGGGACGAGGACCGCGAACCGCTGCCGCTGCCCCGGCTGTTCGCGCCGCCGCCCGCGATCCCGGTGGGCGGCGAGCTCACCATCCCGTCCCCGAGTTCTCGGCTCTGCTCGAACGGGGGAGGCCCCACCGGCGAGACGACCGGAGCCAGACCGCAGGTGTCGCAGTACAGCTCACCGCCGCCCATGTCCTCGTAACTGCCCTCGCACGCGGGGCGCTGGCACTGCGTACTCATGGTCGGTCCCCCTGATCGCCCCGCCGCCGCAGCGGCCCTTCCACCCTGCACACGCCTGTGATCATCGCCGGTCCTCCGGCCCCGGTGCCCGGCGCTGGGACAGCAGTTCGGCCGCCGCCTCCTGGTAGCGCAGCACCGCCTGTCCGGCGACCCGCAGATCGCACGGCGCGCTCCACAGCATCCGGCGCGCCGCGTCGTACCGCTCGATCAGCAGCGGGTCCTCCGCCAGACCGTGCCGGGCGACCTTCGCCTTGTACGCGTCGAGCCTGCCGCGCAGCTCCGCCCGTACCGCCAGCGGGGCCGTGACCGCGGTCAACGACTCACGGGCCCGCAGCAATTCCTCCTCCGCCTCCCGCTCCAGCGTCTCCAGCAGCGGCGACAGCCGGTGCCACTGGGCATGCCGGCGGTACTCCGAGGCGGCGACCAGCCGCTCCTGGAGCACGGTCGCCGGACCGCTGACCGCGGGCACCTCGGAGGCCGCGATCTTCGCCAGCACCTCGCCGCGCGCCGCCCGGGCCTCGGTCAGGGTGCGGTCCGCGCGGGAGAGCACGTCGCGCAGCTGCACCAGGCGCTGCTCGGCGTCCTGCCGGACCGCGAGCACCGCCTCGATCTCGCGGCGCACCTCGTCCAGGGCACGGGCCGCCCGGTCGTAGCGCGCCGTGTCGGGACGGCCGCCGCCGGGCGCCGAACTGCCCGGTCCCGGCAGCCAGAACGCGAGCGGGTCGGAGATCACCTGCACCCGCAGCGTGGTCAGCTCCTGGGTGATCGCCTCCAGGTCGTCGCCCGCCGGGTGCTCACCGGGCCGCACCCCCACGGAGTGCGCCAGCGAGCGGGTGCGGTGCAGTTCGGCGGCGAGCAGGTCAATCCGGGCGGGCAGCGCGGACCACACCGAGTCGGAGGCGACGACCATGTCCAGCGAGCGGGCGTACAGCTCGTTCATCCGGGCGACCAGTTCCTCCAGCGTGAACCGTTCGGAGAGCTTGGCCGGACCGTTGACGGAAGGGTCGGGGCGGGCCGCCGCGTGCGCCACGGTGACGCCCTGGCCGCGCAGCAGCTCGGTGAGGGCCACCAGATCGTCCCGGTTGGGATAGCGGCGGCGGGCCCGCACCGCACGAGCCTGGGCGAGCGCTCCCGCGTAGGCGTCGAAATACCCCCACAGCAGCGTGATCGACTGCTCGGTGGAGGCCCAGCGTTCCCTGGTGACACCGGTCAGATCGGCGCCCTCCAGGAGCCGGCGGCCCGCGTGGTCCTGCAGGGCGAGCAACGAGGTCTCGATCGCCTCGTGCTCCGCGCCGAGCCGGGCCAGCGCACGGTCCGCCTCGTCCCGGTCCATGACCGGGCCGGGGGGCCTGGCCGCATAGCCGGGGAAGGGGCCCGCGCCCATCGATCACCTCTCCGCTCTTGCTGCCGGGACGGACCCGGCAGGATCAGTGCCACTGCCTCACCGGCCGGGGCCGCGCCGTCGCGCTCGCCCGGCCGGTCCGGCGTCAGTTGCTCCGGTACTTGGGGGCCGGCGGTCCCTGTATGCCCGGCAGCCCGGCCTCCAGCCATTCGTGGTACGAGTGCATCCAGCGGCTGTCCTGACCACCCCTGCGGTAGTCGTCCAGCACCTTGTTGACCCGGGCCACCAGATCATCGGCACCGAGCTTCGCCGCCACGCCGTAGTACTCGGTGGTGAACGGCCTGTCGCCCTTGAGCTCGACCGCCGGGTCCTGGGCGGCCTGGCCGGCCGCCAGGGCATTGTCCGTGACCACGGCATCGACCTCGCCCAGCTGCAGCCGCACCAGGCAGTCCAGCTGGTTGGGGACGGTGAGCTGGTTCTCGTCCGCTGCGGTGCCGTCGTGCGGGTCCTCGAAGACCGCGCCGAACGACTGCTTCTTCAGCGCGTCGTAGGCGGTGGAGCCGTTGGCGGTGCACACCCGCTTGCCGGCCAGGGACTTGTCGTACCCGGTGATCGTCGATTCCTTCGGCGCGAGGACCTGCTGCCCGGCCTGGAAGTAGGCGGTGGAGAACGCGACCTTGCGGGCCTGCTTGCAGTTGATCGTCATCGTGCGGACGACGACGTCGACCGTCCCGTCCGCCAGGAGTTCGGCCCGCTTGTTGGTGGGAATGGCCCGGAAGATCACCGCGTCGCGGTCGTTCAGGATGTTCTCGGCGATGGCCCGCACCAGATCGATGTCGAAGCCTTCGATCCGGCGGTTCTCCGGGTTGCGGTACCCCCAGCGGAAGCTGTTCTGGTCGACGCCCGCGATCAGCTTTCCGCGCTGCTTGATCCTCTCGATGTTCGGACCGCTGTCGGACGACGCCGGAATGCTCGCCTCCGGCTCCGTGCAGCTGTCGGCCCTGACCTGGACCGCCTGCGCGGCACCCTGCCCCGCGACGTCCCCGCCGAACGCCTCGGCGCCGCCGTGGGAGAGCGGCAGCAGGGTGAGCGAGGCCGTCACCGCGCAGGCCACGGCCATGCCCGTCACCCCGCCCCAGCCCCGCAGCCTGACCCGGGCGGACCATGCGCCCGTGCGCTTCCTGGTCATCCCTCCCCCTCTCATCGGTACTCCGAGAGCCTGCGGTTGACCCCGGCGATCGCGGCGACGGCGCCCAGCGCGGCCAGTGCGGCGGCCCCGGCCGACAGGCCCCACAGCGCCCCGCGCCCGTCCTCCGCGGCCCGGGTGAACTGGCTCTGCTCATGGGCCAGTGCCAGCTCCAGCGCGTCGTCCACCTGCTGGAAGGACTCGCCCGTCGTGCCCTTCGGACCGATGATCTGCTTCCGGGCGCCCTCGTAGTCACCGTTGTCGTCGGTCGTGCGGGCGGTCCGGTGGCGCTTCTGCCACTCGGTGACGGCGGTGACGGCCTTCTTCACCGGGTCGCTTCCCCGGGCATCGTCGGCGGCGAGCCCGCCGGCCTTCCCCAGCTCCTCGCGGAGGGACTTCATGCCCGTGTTGTAGTCGGTCTCGTACTTGTCCTTCTTGCCGTCCGGGGTGAGCACCGCACCACGGGCGACGAGCGTGAGGTTCTCATTGGCCCGGGCCTTCAGCGAGTCGATCCGCGCGTGGTTGAGCACATCGAGGGACTGCTGCCCGTTCACATCGGCGGCATGCAGCTGGGACCTCGCCACCGTGTGCCCCACGGCCAGCCACAGCAGCACCACGGTGGACGCCGCGGTCGCGACGAGCAGCCCGTGGTTGAAGACCCGGTTCGTCCTGCGGTAGTTGCGCCGCTGCGCCCAGAACAGCGCGGCCAGTGTCACCACACCGAGCCCGAGCGAGAAGAACGGCCAGGCCCTGGCCGAATCGCTGTCCCGGCCGAGCCGGCCGGTCTCCGCCGCGTACAGCCGCTCGGCGGCCGGCAGCAGTACGTCGCTCATCTTCTGGTTGGCGTACCGGAGATAGGCCCCGCCCAGCGGCAGGCCCTGCCGGTTGTTGGCGCGGGCCCGCTCGATCAGGCCCGTGTAGCGGGGGAGTTCCACGTTGAGCGTGGCGATCTCCTGCCCGGACTTCGTCGACGCGTCCGTGTCGGCGGCGGCCTTCACCAGCAGCTGGGACGCCTGCTCGATGTCCCTCTCGTACTGGTCGTGGACATCGCGCGGCTCCTGCGCCCCCGCCAGGAAGCCGCTCGCCGCGGCGGTGTCGGCATCCGCCAGCGAACGGTAGATGCCGGCCGCGCCGGCGCTCAGCGGCTGACTGCGGTTCACCACGTCGTCGGCGGCGGCCGACCGGTCGGCGATCTCGAACGCCGTCACGGCCCCGAACGCCACGACGAGCAGGGCCAGCACGGCCCCGATGATCTGGAGCCTGCCCGGCTCGGTGGTGGCCGCGGCCCGCACCTTGTCGGCCGTCACGGACAGCACACCGCGCTGCTGCGGAGCGGGTTCGGTCGCGGGCACGGGGGGCTGTGCCCGCTCGTGTTCCGGCGCCGTGCGTACAGTCGGCGGGTATGTCACTCGACCTCCCCCTCGGTCACTGACGGTGGCCCGACCCCCGGCCGATCGGGGACTGGTACCCGGCCATGAAGTATGGCCGCAGGAACCGACATCCACACCAGGAACGTCTGGATCGAGCATCGGCCCACGGATGCAATCACCCGCATTCGATCAAGGCATGCGCCGCCGATCAAGCCGATCGGCGGACCAGTACCCGATGCGGACCGATCTCCCCACTCAAGAACACGTTCGGGACCACTGAACGGTTCCCGTGCGCAAGGGGCGCCCCGCGGCATGAAATCGCCGCGGAACGCCCCCTGGTGGAGAACGACCTGTCAGCAGTACTGCGCGCGCAGCCTCTCGTGCACCGGGGCGGCCGCCCCGGTGTGGTCCAGGCCGAGCAGCGCGGCCCCCAGCACCGGCGGCTGGGTCACCACCCGGAGCACCGCCTTCGGGGCCCGCACCGCGAGGAGTTCGGCGATCTTCGCGTCCAACTGCGGGTGGCGGGCCGCCAGCACGCCGCCGCCCAGCACCACCGGCGCCTCCTCGTCCAGCAGGTCCAGCCTGCCCAGCGCGACCGACGCCATCGCGACGACCTCCTCCGCCAGCCGGTCCACCAGCGCGCCCGCCACCGGGTCCCCGGCCGCCGCGGTCGCGAAGAGCACCGGAGCCAGCTCGTGCCGGCGCTCGAACTCGACCCGGCCCAGATGCAGCGCCTCGATCAGCGCGTACATCGAGCCGAGCCCGAAGTGCGCGGGCAGCGTGCGGGCCAGCTCGGTCGGCTCACCGCGGCCGTCCTCCGACCGCGAGGCGAACCACATGGCCTCCTCGGCCAGCCCCGAACCGCCGCCCCAGTCACCGGAGATCCGGCCTATGGCGGGAAAGCGCGCGGTCCGCCCGTCCGGCACCATGCCGACACAGTTGATCCCCGCCCCGCAGACGACGGCCACACCCCGTGGCTCGTCCACCCCCGCGCGCAGTATCGCGAAGGTGTCGTTGCGCACCTCGACGGTGGCGCCCCAGCCCCGCGCGCGCAGCGCCGCGGCCAACTGCTCCTCCTCCACCGGAAGGTCGGCGTTGGCGAGACAGGCCGACACATGCGCGACGGAGTCCACCGGTTCGCGGGACAGCTCCAGTGCCCGGCCGACGGCCGCACCGAGGGCGTCGACGGCCGTCTCGATGCCCACGGCCGGCGGCTGGAAGCCACCGCCCCGGGCCGTCGACAGGACCGTGCCGTCCGCACCGATCAGTGCCACGTCGGTCTTGCTGTTCCCCGCATCGATCGCGAGGACCGAAGCGTTCACGCCCACGCCAGGTGCTCCCGGTTGTGCGCGATCAGCTTGTCGGTGAGCGCCTCGGCGTACTCGAACTGGCCGATCAGCGGGTGTGCGAGCAGCGCCTTGAAGACCGCGTTTCTCCCGCCCGCCCGCCCGGTGGCTCGGCCGCCGAGGAGCGCCGCCTCCAAAGCGAGGTCCTCGTACGCCGTCACGTGGGAGATCAGACCGGCGTACAGCGGGTCCAGCTCGGGGACGGCGAGCGGCGTCGCGCCCGTGCCGTCGACCCGGGCCTGCACCTCGATCACCGCGTCGTCCGGCAGGAACGGCAGCGTGCCCCTGTTGTAGGTGTTGACCACCTGCACCGCGGAGCCGCCCGAGCCCAGCAGCGAGGACGCCAGGTCCACGGCCGCCTCCGAATAGAAGGCGCCGCCGCGCTTGGCGAGCAGCGCGGGCTTCTCGTCCAGCGCCGGGTCGCCGTACATGGCGAGGAGTTCCTTCTCCATCGCGGCGACCTCGGCCGCCCGGGACGGCTTGGTGCCGAGCTCCCGCACGACCGCGTCGTGCGCGTAGAAGTAACGCAGGTAGTACGAGGGGACGACGCCGAGCCGGTCGACGATCGCCCGGGGCATGCGCAGATCGTCCGCGATCGTGTCACCGTGCTCGGCGAGCAGCTTCGGCAGGACGTTCTCGCCGTCCGGGCCGCCGAGGCGCACCCCGAGCTCCCAGGTCAGATGGTTCAGCCCGACGTGGTCGAGGTGCACCTCACCGGGGGTGACGTCGAGCAGCCGGGCGAACTTCCGCTGGAAGCCGATCGCCACGTTGCACAGGCCGACGGCCTTGTGGCCGGCTTGGAGCAGCGCCCGGGTGACGATGCCGACCGGGTTGGTGAAGTCGATGATCCAGGCGTCCGGGTTGGTGTGGCGCACCCGCTCGGCGATGTCCAGGACGACCGGCACGGTGCGCATCGCCTTGGCGAGGCCGCCGGCGCCGGTGGTCTCCTGGCCGACGCAGCCGCACTCCAGCGGCCAGGTCTCGTCCTGGTTGCGGGCGGCCTGGCCGCCGACGCGCAGCTGGAGCAGGACCGCGTCGGCGTCGGCGACGCCCGTGTCGAGGTCCGAGGTGGTGACGATCCGGCCCGGGTGGCCCTGCTTGGCGAAGATCCGCCGGGCGAGGCCGCCGACGAGCTCCAGGCGGTCGGCCGCCGGGTCGACGAGCACCAGCTCCTCGATGGGCAGGGTGTCCCGCAACCGGGCGAAACCGTCGATCAGTTCAGGTGTGTAGGTGGACCCGCCACCAACTACTGCGAGCTTCATAGGTCAGCCCTTTACTCCGGTCAGTGTGACGCCCTCGACGAATGCCTTCTGGGCGAAGAAGAAGACGAGGATCACGGGGGCCATGACCAGTACGGTCGCGGCCATGGTCAGGTTCCAGTCGGTGTGGTGTGCGCTCTTGAAGGACTCCAGGCCGTAACTGAGCGTCCAGGCGCCCGGGTTCTCCGAGGCGTAGATCTGCGGCCCGAAGTAGTCGTTCCAGGCGTAGAAGAACTGGAAGAGCGCGACGGCGGCGATGCCCGGTTTGGCCATCGGCACGACGATCCTGAGCAGGGTGCGCAGCTCGCCGCAGCCGTCGACCTTCGCCGCGTCGAGGTACTCGTTCGGGATGGTCAGCAGGAACTGCCGCAGCAGGAAGATGGAGAACGCGTCACCGAAGGCCATCGGGATGATCAGCGGCCAGAGCGTGCCGGACATGTCCAGCTGCTTGGCCCAGAACAGATACATCGGGATGACGACGACCTGCGGCGGCAGCATCATCATCGAGATGACCAGCATCAGCGACAGATGCCGGCCGCGGAAGCGGAACTTGGCGAGCGCGTACGCCACGGGCAGCGACGACACGACCGTGAGGACGGTGCCGAGCCCCGCGTACAGCAGGGTGTTGCGCCACCAGGTCAGGAAGCCGTCGGTCTCGAACACCCGCCGGTAGTTGCTCCACTCGAAGGGGTGCGGCCACAGATCGCGGGTCAGCGCCTGCTGGTCGCTCATCAGCGAGGTGAGCAGCAGGAAGACGAACGGCAGCACGAAGAAGAGCGCGGCGGCGACGCCGAGCGCGTGCACGGCGATCCAGTTCAGCAGCGACTTGCGGCGCGCGACGCGTTCGGCCGGGGTGGCCGGACCGGTCGCGGTTCCAGCCGTCTTCACGGCGTCGATAACCTGCGCCACGTCACTCACCTGCCTGGATCAGCCCGCTGCGGCGCCGCATCAGCAGTGCGGTGAACGCCATGGCGAGTACGAAGAGAACGAGCGCGACCACGCAGGCCGAGCCGTAGTCGAAGCGCTGGAAGCCGAGGTTGTAGACGAGCTGCGGAAGCGTCAGTGTCGACTTGTCGGGATAGCCCGGTTCGAACTGCTGCCCGGAGCCGCCCATCACGCCCGAGGCGACCTTCCCGGCCACGAGTGGCTGGGTGTAGTACTGCATCGTCTGGATGATCCCGGTGACCACCGCGAACATGATGATCGGCGAGATGTTCGGCAGGGTGACGAAGCGGAACCGCTGGAACGCGGTCGCCCCGTCCAGCTCCGCCGCCTCGTACTGCTCCTTCGGTACGTCGAGCAGCGCGGCCATGAAGATCACCATCAGGTCGCCCACCCCCCAGACCGCGAGTGCGGTCAGGGCCGGCTTGGACCAGGCGGCGTCGGTGAACCAGCCGGGCGTGGGCAGCCCCAGCTCGCCGAGGATCGAATTGACCGGCCCGGTTCCCGGGTTGAGCAGAAAGACGAAGCCGAGGGTCGCCGCGACCGGCGGGGCCAGGTACGGCAGGTAGAACAGGGTGCGGAAGACCCCGGCGCCCGTCTTGATCCTGGTGATCAGCAGCCCGACACCGAGGCCGAACACCACCCGGCAGGTGACCATGACCACGACCAGCCAGAGCGTGTTGCGCAGCGCCGGCCAGAACAGCGGGTAGTCGTTGAGGACGAACGACCAGTTCTTCAGCCCGCTGAACTCGGGGGCCGCGAAGCCGTCGTAGTCGGTGAGGGAGAAATAGGCGGTGGAGATCAGCGGGTAGGCGAAGAAGACGCAGAACCCGATCAGCCACGGCGACATGAAGGCCGCTGTCCGAAGCGCCGACCGGCGGCGCTTCGAGCGCAGCGTGTACGTGCCCGTACGTGTGGTCATCGCGGTTCTACTTCGCCTGTTCGATCGCCGCGTCGATCTCTTTGGCGGTCTTCGCCAGACCCGCCTTGATGTCCTTCTGCTTGCCCTTCTCGATGTCGAATCCGAGGTTCTGCAGGGACACCAGGTACGCGCCGCCGTTCACCGAGGGCGGGGTGGTGGTGCTCTTCGGGTCCGCGGCGATGTCCAGGAACGTCTTGAACCGCGGGTCGTACTTCAGCTTCGGCGACTTCAGCGCCTCCAGGGTGGAGGGCACATTGTGAATGGCATTGGCGAAGTTCACGACGGCGTCGGTGTCGGTCGTCATGAACTTCACCAGCTCCCAGGCCGCGTTCTGCTTTTTCGAGGTGGCGGCGATACCGGCGATGGTGCCGGTCAGATAGCCCTTGCCGTAGCTGTCGGCCTCGTCGTCGGCGACGGGCATCGGGGCGACGCCGATCTCGAACTTCGGCTTGGTCTCCTCGGCCATCCCGAGCCGCCACTCGCCGTCCAGCTGCATGGCCACCTGGCCGGTGTGGAACGGGTGCTTGGCGCCCCACTCGTCACCGAAGGACGTACGGTACTTCTCCAGCTTCTCGTAACCGCCCAGGTCGTCGACCAGCTTCTTCTGGGTCGTGAGCATGGCGGCGAACGCCGGGTCCTTGGCGATGTTCGACTTGCCGTCCGCGTCGAAGTACGTGGGGTTCCAGCCGCCGAGGTAGTGCTCGGTCGTCGACTCGTAACCGTGGTAGTTCGGCATGAAGCCGAGCTGCTCGTACGAATCGCCCTTGGTCTTCGTCAGCTTCTTGGCGGCCGAGGCCAGTTCCGACCAGGTCTGCGGGGCGCGGGTGATGCCGGCGGCCTCGAACGCGTCCTTGTTGTAGTAGAGGCCGTAGGCGTCACCGAGCAGCGGCACGGTGCAGCGCACCCCGTCGAACTGCGTGTACTCGTTCATCGCCTTGGGGAAGGTCTTGTCCGGGTCGATCCCGTCCTTCTTCAGGAAGGGGTTCAGATCGACGAACGCCTTCGACGAACAGAACTTGCCGACATTGTTCGTGGTGAACGACGAGACGACGTCCGGGGCGTTCGAACCGCCCGCCCGCAGCGCCTGGTTGATCTTGTCGTCGGTCATGTTGCCGACGACCTTCACATGGATATTGGGGTGCGCCTTCTTGAAGGCGTCGACCGTCGCCCGGATTCCCTCGACCTCGTTCGGGGCACTCCAGCCGTGCCAGAAGTTGATGGTCGTCTCCTTGGACGGGTCATCACTGGCACCGGAGTTGCTCTGACCCGTACAGGCCGAGGCGAGCAGAGATATGGCGGCGGTCGCGGCGAGCGCGGTGGCCGTCTTCCGTCGATTTCCGGACATGGCGGTCTCCCGGTGAAGGAATGGGGCGGAGGTACGGAGGAGTGAAGCGGGCCGAGAAGAGTCAGCGGGACGTGTCGAAGACCTCGTCGCGGGTGGTGGCGAGGGCGCTCTCCAGCGCGCCGCGCAGTACAGGGCGGTGCTGTACGGCCCCGGCGATCAGCCGGGGCCGCGAGGCCGCCAGCTCGGTGAGCTCGGACTCCACCCGGCAGCGCAGCGGCTCCCCGCCGGCCGCGATCACCTCGCCGGACAGCACGACGACTTCCGGGTCGAGCACGGCGGTCAGGGAGGCGAGACCGGTCGCGAGTCCGGTGGCGAACAGATCGAGGAGCCGGATGTACGGGCCGTCCTCACCCGCCTCCGCAACCTCGGCGGCGCGGGCGAGCAGCCGGGCCGCGACCTCGTGATGGGTGCCGGGGGCGCGGATCAGCTCGTCGTCGATGCCGAGCTTCCGGCCCAGCCGGGACAGCACCTGCGCGCCCGCCAGTTCCTGGAAACCGCCCGCGTTCACCTTGGTGACCTGACGGACCAGCGGGGCACCCGGCACCGGCAGGAAGCCGACCTCGCCCGCGCCGCCGGTGAAGCCGCGGTGCAGCCGTCCGTTTATGACCAGGGCGGCACCGAGCCCCTCCTCGTTCCACAGCAGGACGAAGTCGTCGTGCCCGCGCGCCGCGCCCAGCCGCTGCTCGGCCACCGCGACCAGGTTCACGTCGTTCTCGTACTCCACCGGCATCGGCAGGAAGGCGGCCAGCTCCTCCAGCAGCGTGGGGGAGTGCCAGCCCGGCAGGTGCGAGGCGTACCGCAGCCGCCCGGTGCCGGGGTCGAAGGCGCCCGGGGTGCCGATGACGACCCGGTGCACATCGGCACGGGTGAGCCCGGCGTCCTTCACCGCCCCGTCCAGCGCCTCCGCCACCTGCCGCACCACACTGTCGGCACGCCGTCCGGGGGTACGCAGCTCGAACTCCCCGACCGTCTCCCCGGTCACATCGGCGACGGCGGCGACGATCCGGCGGGCGTTCACATCCAGCCCCGCGACATGGGCGGCCCGCGCGTTCACCCCGTACAGCTGAGCGTTGGGCCCCGGCCGCCCCGCCACGGTCCCGGTGGCGACGACCAGCCCGGCCGCCTCCAGCCGCGCCAGCAGCTGCGAGGCGGTGGGCTTGGAGAGCCCGGTCAGCTTCCCGATCCTGGTCCGCGAGAGGGGACCGTGCTCCAGCAGCAGATCGAGGGCGGCCCGGTCGTTCATGGCCCGCAGAACGCGGGGGGTACCCGGTGTGGTTCCGGCCATGAGTGCTGCACCTGCCCTCTGTTAGGAAAGTTTCCTATTCGGTGAGAGGACGGTATGCGCGCGCCACCGGGCCGTCAATGGGCAGCGCCCCGGTGGCAACCAAAGCGTTACCTGGGCCACTTCCGGAATTTCCGGGTCCACGGTGGCGCATTCCCCAGCGGGCCGTCGGGGAACCGAGCCGAGGGCAGGTCGGTCCGCCGAACGCCCGTGCGGCCGCGGACTACTTCGAGATGTTCGGCGGGTTGATCGGGGCCGTGGCCAGGGACTGGGGCGAGGTGGCCGAGGCGTAGGCCGAGGGTGCGGCGACGGAGGCCGCCGGGTCGGCCGCCGAGGGCTCGTCCGGCTGGGCCGGGATTCCGCCGACGATGCGGATGCCCGCCTCGTCGAAGGCCCGCTTGATCCGCCAGCGCAGCTCGCGTTCCACGCCCAGCGCCTTGCCCGGCATCGTCTTCGCGCTCAGCCGGACCGTCATCGAGTCCAGGAACACGGCGTCCAGGCCCAGGACCTCCACGGGGCCCCACAGGCGCTCGTTCCAGGGGTCCTCCTTGGCCATCGCGGTGGCGGCCTCGGTGATCACCCTACGGACCTTGTCGAGGTCCTCCGTGGGACGCACCGTCACATCGACGCCGGCCGTGGACCAGCCCTGGCTGAGGTTGCCGATCCGCTTCACCTCGCCGTTGCGGACGTACCAGATCTCACCGTTGTCGCCGCGCAGCTTCGTGACCCGCAGGCCGACCTCGATGACCTCGCCGGAGGCGACGCCCGCGTCGATGGTGTCGCCCACGCCGTACTGGTCCTCCAGGATCATGAAGACACCGGAGAGGAAGTCGGTGACCAGGTTGCGCGCACCGAAACCGAGCGCCACACCGGCCACACCGGCGGAGGCCAGCAGCGGGGCCAGGTTGATCTGGAACGCGCCCAGGATCATCAGGGCGGCCGTGCCGAGGATCAGGAACGACGCGACCGAGCGGAGTACCGAACCGATCGCCTCCGAGCGCTGGCGGCGGCGTTCCGCGTTGACCAGCAGCCCGCCGAGCGCGGTGCCCTCCACCGCCTGGGCGCTGCGGTTCATCCGTTCGATGAGCTTGGTCAGAGCACGCCGGATCGCGATCCGCAACACGATGGCGATCGTGGCGATGAGCACGATGCGCAGACCGGTGTTCAGCCAGGTGGACCAGTTCTCCTCCACCCAGCCCGCGGCGTTGCCGGCCTGCTTGGCGGCTTCGTCCAACGAGCTGCCGGGCTCGGGTGACGGGGCTGCGGCCAACAGGGCGGACAGGGACACGGTGGTACCTCCAGATGGGCGACGGCGGCCCGACCACACTAACGGGGCATCGGGAGTGCTCCGTTGTCGTGACCGGGGGAGAGACAACTCTCACGAGGGGATACCCAGGGCGGGCAGCGGCGGAGGGATGGCGCCGCAGCGGCCGCTGTGGCCGATCGCACACCGGGCGCGGCCGTCGCGACAGCGGCTTCGAAGGGCCTGTTCCGGCGTGTGTCCGCGGTGCGGGAGGCAGTCGACCGGGAGAAAAATCCTCCCGGCCCGTTACCTGCACGTGGTGGCGCTTCCACCAGGCAGGAGTAGAGACTGAGATCGGATCGTCCCGGCGCGAGCCACGCGCCGCCGGCGTACAAGGAGGCATCCACCGTGCCGCATGTCCTGGTTCTCAACGCGTCGTACGAGCCACTCGGCGTCGTACCGCTCCGCCGCGCGCTCGTCCTCGTCCTCGAAAACAAGGCCATCTGCCTAGAGGAGTCCGGCGCCTTCATGCACAGTGCCACCCGGGCCGTCCCGGCCCCCAGCGTCGTCCGCCTGAAGCGGTTCGTACGGGTTCCCTACCGGGGACCCGTACCGCTGACCCGCAAGGCGCTGTTCGCCCGGGACGGGGGGCGCTGCATGTACTGCGGCGCCGCCGCGACCAGCGTCGACCACGTGATTCCGCGCAGCCGCGGCGGACAGCACGCCTGGGACAACGTGGTGGCGGCCTGCCGCCGCTGCAACCACTTCAAGGCGGACCGGCACCTGCCGGAGCTCGGCTGGCGGCTGCACCAGCAACCCGCCCCGCCGACGGGCCTGGCCTGGCGGATCATCGGCACGGGACACCGAGACCCGCGCTGGTTGCCGTACTTGCAACCGTTCGGCGCGGACGACGCCATGGCCCGGATCGACGGCATTTCTGCCTGAGGGATCCGGGCCTTCGCCGTCCCCGGGACGGCAGGGGCCCGGATCGCTACTCCGTCGCGGCGACGGCGTACGCCTCCACCGACCAGAGCGAGTAGCCGAACTCGCTGCCCCGGGCATCGCCCTGGAGCCTGACGTAGCGGGCGTCCTTCGCGTCCATCCGGACCGACTCGCGCCCGCCCCTGCCGTCCCGGACGGTCGCCGCCGTGCGCCAGTTGCGGCCGTCCGAGGAGACCTGGACGCGGTAGCGGGTGGCGTAGGCGTCCTGCCAGTGCAGCACCACCTGACCGATCCGGGCGGTCCGGGGCAGTTCCGCCTGCCACCAGGCGCCGTCCTCGACCGGTGAGGACCAGCGGGTCTCCGGATCGCCGTCGGAGGCGGCCGACGCCGGGAAGTCCGGGGTCTCGTCACCGGACGAGGACGCGGTGGCGGTGCGCAGCAGATCGGGGCCCGCGGTGCGCGGGAACGCCCGGACGGTGAGCGTGCTGCGCTCGTCGCCGAAGCTGAACGGCACCTCGTACTCCCCGGCCGGGGTGCCCGCCGGGACCGTGATCTCGACGGGGACGTCGGTACGGGAACCGCGCGGCACCCTCGTCTGCTCAGGGATGTCCACCTTGATGCCCTTGGGCGCCTCCGCGGTGAGCGCGCCCCGCACCTCGGCCGGGCGCCGGGCGGCGAGGCGCGCCTCGAACCGCTGCGGCCCGCCGCCGATCTCGGCGTCCGTCTCGCCGCGCGCGAGATCGAGCCGGGCCGCGGGCTCGTCGCCGAACCAGGGCACGAGCGCGTGCACCTTCGGGGCCGGTGCCGAGGTGTTCCCGGAGGCGTTGCTGCCCGGGGCCATCGGCGCCACCGTGCCCGTGAGGACCGGGGGGACCGACGGGCCGCCGGTGGGCCAGCTGATCCGGATCGCGTCGGCCCGCAGCCCCTGCGCCGCCGTCTGGGTCCAGCCGGTCGCCGACAGCGTGCCCAGGCGGCGCCAGCCCTCGCCGGGCACATGGGCCTCCAGCGTCGCGCCGGTCACCGTGCCGCCGGGCAGGGTCATCGCCGTCACGGCCTCCACCGGACGGGACCGGTCCAGCCGGACCGTGTAGCTGCCCGGAGCCTTCGTCACCGTACCGGCGCCGCGGTCCGCGCCCGTCCAGGCGTCCGCCTCCCGGCGCACCCGGTCCAGGAACGGGCCGAGCACCCCCTTGCCGACCGTCGCGCCGTCCGCCTTCGCGGCCTTGCGCACCGGTTCCAGGGCCAGCGACGCCTGCCAGGCGGCGGCGCCGTCGCCGCGCGACTGGGCCTGGAGCAGATCCAAGGCCAGCTCGCCCGCCCGGCCGTACCGGGACAACTGCTCGGTCCACGGCCGCACTTCGCCGTCCAGCCGCCCGTCCGCCAGGCCCTTCAGCCGTTGCGGGGTCTCCCGCATCACGGTGAACGCCTCCCGGAGCCTGCGCGCCGCGTCGTCCCGCGCCGTGGCGTCGTGCGCCGCACGGGACTTCCAGAACGCGTCCAGCAGCGGCCGCAGATACGCGGACTCGTCGCCGCCCAGCACGGACGTCGCGTTGTTCCCGGCCAGCGCGCGCAGCGCGTCCCTGGTGCGTGCGTCACCGCCCGCCAGATCGTCGATCGCCGCCTGCCAGGACTCCTGCGGCCGGTAACCCCTCGGGTTCCAGGCGAAGTCGGCGGCGGTGAACAGCGGAATGCGGGACGCGGACGGCTGCTCCATCGCATTGGCGAGCAGCGCGGCGGAACCTATGGCCACCGCGGGGTCCCGGCCGGTGTACGGACCGAGGAAGATCCGGTCCTGGGCGTAGTCGTTGACCGGGTAGTTGTCCATCGTGACCAGCGGATGCCCGAACGCGGCGCGGGCACCGGCCAGCTCCCCGCCGGTGATGGTCCTCGGCACGACCCCGACACCGGTCCAGGCGATCTGGACCCGGTCGTCCAGTTCCTCGGCGAGCGCCTTGCGGTAGTCGGTGGACCCGTCCTGGTAGAACTCCGTCGGCATCACCGACAGCGGCTGCGAACCCGGATACCGGTCCGCGAGATGCCGCGCCACCTCGCCGGCCACCCGGGCCTGCGCCCTGGCCGCCGCCCGGGGGCCGCTGCCGAAGGTGTCGGCGTCGTCGTCGCAGTGCCATTCGCTGTAGCTGACGTCCTGGAACTGGAGCTGGAAGGCCCGCACTCCCAGCGCCCACATCGCGTCGAGCTTCTTCGTCAGCGCCTTCACATCGCCGGCCGACGACATGCACATGGCCTGTCCGGGGGCGACGGCCCAGCCGAGCGTCACATGCTCGGCCCTGGCCCGCTCGGCCAGCGCCCGGAAGTCGGCGCGCCGGTCGGCCGGGTACGGGTCGCGCCAGCGGGCCTGCCGGTACGGGTCGTCGCCCGCCGCGTACAGATACCGGTTCTGCTTCGTGCGCCCCATGAAGCCGATCTGGGCCAGCCGTTCCTGGCGGGTCCACGGCTGCCCGTAGAAGCCCTCGGTCATTCCGCGTACGGCGGTGCCCGGCCAGTCCCTGACGGTGACTCCGGCGACGCCGCCGTCCCGGATCAGCTGACGCAGTGTCTGCACGCCGTGGAAGAGTCCGTCCTCGCCGAGACCGTCCACGGCGACGGTGTCCCGGCCCGCGACCCGGCCGACCGCGATCCGGTAGCCCCCGGTGGGCAGATCGCCGCGTTCGGGGGCGTGCAGCGTGCGCAGCGCGTCCCGGGCGCCGTCGCCGCCGAGCCTGATGACCGGGCCGCGGCCGGGCAGGGCCTCGTGGACGGTCCGCACGCCCGCGTCCCGCAGGATGCGCCGGAGCGCGTCGACCGCGTACGGATCGGCGTGCGCGTCGGCGACGAGGGTGGCCTCGGCGGAGAGCGGTACGGACTCTCCGGCCGCCTCGATGGACTGTGGCCGGGGCCACACCGCGGGCAGCGCGGTGTCGTCCGTGCGGTCGGGGGTGGTGACGGCGGTGGAGCCGGGTGCCGAAGGGGCCGCGACGGCGGCCGGGGTGCCTGTGGAGAGCAGTCCGCCGAGCACGGCGACCGCGATGGCCGCTGCCTGCTTTCCGCGCCTGAGCCGCATCGCTCGTCTCCCTACGTTCCCGCCGGTGGGCTCCGAGCCCACCACCCGGGGCGCGAGGGTGTCAATGCGCATGGGTGGTGTGCCGGAAATGCCCGATGCCGCAAGTGGGGTGGGGCTCGGCGGACCAGTGGGCTGGACGCCAAAGATGACGCCGGATGGCCGAAAACAGCGGACGACTTGCGGAGAACCGGCCCTCGGGGAACGGAATGTGACCCAGGGCACGTTGGACTCGTTGTGATAACGCCTACGCCTGTGGCCGCGCCCGCCGGGTAGGTCTGCTGTGTCCTGTTTCCCCATGGCCAGGAGGCCGCCATGCCCGCTGCCGCGCAGCTTCCGCTCTCCGCCCTCTCCGAACAGGTACCAGGTCCCGCCGCCCGGAAGGACGACGCGTTCCCGGCTCCCGCGCCCGGCCCCGGCCCGCTGACGAGCGAGCCGCCGCTCGCCGATGCGATACCCCTCACCAGCGAGCCGCCGCTCGCCGACGCCACGCCTCTGACCAGCGAACCCCCGCTCGCCGTACACGCCCCGCTGACCAGCGAGCCGGCCACGTCAGGCGGCGCGTGGGGCACGGAGTCCCCAGGAGTCTGAATGGGCTTGTCCCGGCTCGCCGCACTGCACGGCGTCGCCACCTCCTACTCCCCGTCCGCCGGTGTGACGGTGTCCGTCCCCGACGACACGGTCGTCGCCGTGCTCGCCGCGCTCGGTGTGGACGCCGCCACGCCCGAAGCGGTACGGGAATCGCTCGCCGCCGCCGAGTCCTCGGCCCGCTCCCGGCTGCTCCCGCCGACGCTGGTGGTGTGGACCGGTGAGCCGCTGCCCGCGGCCCTGACCGCCCTGCCGCCCGGCACCACGCTCGACATCGGCCTCGAAGACCCCGGTGCGGCCCCGCCCCCGCGGCTGCGCGTTCCAACCCACCGACCGGATCCGGCCGTTTCGGAACGGGGCGCGTCCGACGGGCGTACCGAACCGGGCGACGAGAAGGGCGCGGATGCCGGTACGGGGGCGCCCGCGCCCCCCGCCTGGTGGGTCGAGCCGCCGCTCGGGGTGCACCGGCTGGCCGTACGGGCACCCGGCAGCCGGAGTGCGACCGGCACGCTCGTCGTCGCCCCGCCCCGGGCGCCCGGGCCGCCCGCCCGCAGCCATGGCTTCCTCGTCCAGCTCTACTCCCTGCTCTCCGCCCGCTCCTGGGGCATGGGCGACCTCGGGGACCTCGCCGACCTCGCCGCCTGGTCCGGGCGGACCCTCGGTGCCGGATTCGTCCAGGTCAACCCGCTGCACGCCGCCGTGCCCGGCCGGCCCACCGACCCGTCCCCGTACCGGCCCTCGTCGCGGCGCTTCCCCGACCCCGTGCATCTGCGCATCGAGTCCGTCCCCGAGTACGGACATGTGACGGACCGGGCCATCCTCGACGACCTGCGGCAGGACGCCGCGGCGCTCGGCGACACCGTCCTGAACAAGGGCGCCCTGATCGACCGCGACGCCGTCTGGGAGCTCAAGCGCCAGGCTCTCGAACTCGTACGGGAGGTGCCCCTCACCCCGGGCCGCCGCGCCGCGTACTGCGACTTCCTGGCCGAGCAGGGGCAGGCCCTGGAGGACCACGCCCTGTGGTGCGCCCTCGCCGAGGTGCACGGCTCCGACTGGCACAGCTGGCCCGCCGGGTTGCGCGACCCCCGCTCCAAGGAGACCGCCCGCGCCCGCGGCGAACTGCTGGACCGGGTCGACTTCCACTGCCGGCTCGCCTGGCTGACCGACGGTCAGCTCGCCGGTGCCCAGCGCGCCGCCCTCGACGCGGGCATGTCCGTCGGGATCGTTCACGACCTCGCCGTCGGCGTGCACCCCGGCGGCGCCGACGCCTGGGCCCAGCAGGACACCTTCGCGCACGGCATGTCCGTCGGCGCGCCCCCGGACGCCTTCAACGCCCGCGGCCAGGACTGGGGCCTGCCCCCCTGGCGCCCGGACGTCCTCGCCGCGTCCGGCTACGCCCCGTACCGCGGACTGCTGCGCGGGCTCCTCGCCCACGCGGGTGCCCTGCGCATCGACCACGTCATGGGCCTGTTCCGGCTCTGGTGGGTGCCCGAGGGCCGCCCACCCACCGAGGGCACCTACGTCGCCCACGACGCCGAGGCGATGCTCGCCGTCCTCGTCCTGGAGGCGCACCGGGCCGGCGCGGTCGTCATGGGGGAGGACCTCGGCACCGTCGAGCCGGGGGTCCGCGAGGCGCTGTCCCGGCGCGGCGTGCTCGGCACCTCCGTCCTCTGGTTCGAACGGGACTGGGCGGGCACCGGCCGCCCACTGGCCCCCGAGGAGTGGCGCGAGGGCTGCCTCGCCACCGTCACCACACACGATCTGCCGTCCACCGCGGCCCGGCTGACCGGCGACCATGTGACGCTGCGCCACCGCCTCGGCCTGCTCACCCGCCCTCTCGACCAGGAGCTGACGGCGGACGCGACGGACACCGCCGAGTGGCTGGGGTATCTCTCCAGGCTCGGCCTGCTCCCCGAGGGCGAGGGCGACGAGGAGGGCGCCGTCCGCGCCGTGCACCGCTTCCTGCTGCGCACTCCCGCCCGCATGACCGGCGTCTGGCTGCCCGACGCGCTCGGCGACCGCCGCCCGCAGAACCTCCCCGGCACCTGGGACCAGTACCCCAACTGGCGCCTGCCCGTCGCCGACGCGGAGGGCCACCCGGTCACCCTGGAGGAGCTGGCCGCCGCGCCTCGCCTGCACCGGCTGATGGAGGTCTTCCGGCCATGTCGGGACCGCCCGGATTCCGGCCCGGATTCCTGCTCGGAGCCCCGCCGGTGATCCCGTCCCGGGGCTTGCCCCGTACTCGCCCCGAACCCCGTACGGCACCCCCGGGCGCGCGCCCCTCGCGGGCGTTCGCTACGTTTGCACCGTGGACAAGAAGAACGCTATGCGCGCCGGCGCCGTCGCGGCCGGAACGACGCTGATGATGCTGCTCATGTCGTCCCCCGCGCTCGCGCTCACCCGCGACGACGGTGACGACCCGGGGCCCGGCCTGAGCGCGATGGAGACCATCGGCCTCTACGTCGTGGCACCCATCGTCCTGTTCCTGGTCATCACGGGCCTGGTCATGGTCCTGGACAAGTCCAAGAAGCAGGCCTAGCGCCTCTCGCTTGGATCAGGCCGGGCTGATCCAAACGAACGACCCCAGTACCCACACGCTCCTCCCGAGTGCGCCGCAGGTACCCCATGAGTACCGCGCGGCGCACACGCATGTCCGCGGCCGGGCCCCCGTCCCCGGCGCCGGGTAGGTTGCGGCCATGATCGAGTGGGACGTCAAGAAGCTCCGCATCCTCCGCACTCTTCGCGACCGGGGCACGGTCACCGCGACCGCGCAGGCCCTGCTGATGACGCCCTCCGCGGTCTCGCAGCAGCTGTCCGGCCTCTCCAGACAGCTCGGTGTGCCGCTCCTGGAGGCCCAGGGCCGGCGGGTCCGGCTCACCGACGCCGCGCACCTCGTGCTGCGGCACGCCGAGGCCGTCTTCGCCCAACTGGAGCGCGCCGACGCCGAACTGACCGGCTATCTGCGCGGCGAGGCCGGCGAGGTGCGGATCGCGGCGTTCTCCACGGCGGTGCCCGCCCTCGTCGTACCGGCGATCCAGCGACTGCGCGCCGAGGGCCGCCCGGGGCCCGATGTGCGGGTGCGCGAGGCGGAGGCCGCGCAGGCGTACGAGCTGCTGGTCGCCGGTGACGTCGACCTCGCCCTGTCCCTCGCCGCGCACGCCCCGGCGGCCCGCGATCCCCGGTTCGCGGTGCTGCCGCTGCTCGCGGACCCCCTGGACGTGGCGCTGCCGGCGGACCACCGCCTCGCCGCCGCGCCCGCCCTCCGGCTGGCGGACCTCTCCGGCGACCCGTGGATCTTCGGCGGTTCGGGTCCCTGGTCGCAGATCACCACGGCGGCCTGCGAGGCCGCCGGATTCGTACCCGAGCAGGCGCACAGTGCCTCCGGCTGGACCGCGATCCTGGCCATGGTCGAGGCGGGCATGGGAGTGGCCCTGATCCCGCGCATGGCCTCGGCGGAACGGCTCGACCGGGGCGGCGTGGTGATGCGCGCACTCGACGCCGACCAGCCGCGCCGACATGTGGTGGCGGCGGTCCGGCAGGGCGCCGAACGGGGACCCGCGGTGGCCAGGGTCCTCGCGGCGCTCACCGAGAGCGCCGAATCGTTCACTTCAACTGAATAAACGGTGCAAAAACTTTCGATGGACCTGATGGGTTGCCTGCCGTGACAGTAGGCGCATGACCTTCGACCAGAATGAGAACCACCACGAGGACCCCCACGCCAACGACGCGGCCCCGTACGGCGGTGGTGACCCGTACGCCGACTACCGCACCACCGACCTCCCCTTCACCGAACTCGTCGACCTCGCCGACCGCCGCCTCGGCGCGGGCGTGATCGCCGCCAACGACGAGTTCTTCGCCCAGCGCGAGAACCTCCTGGTCCGGGAGCGCGCGGTCTTCGACCCCGAGCACTTCGGCCACAAGGGCAAGATCATGGACGGCTGGGAGACCCGCCGTCGGCGCGGCGCGGACGCCGACCACCCGTTCCCGGCCACCGACGAGCACGACTGGGCCCTGATCCGCCTCGGCGCCCCCGGCATCATCCGCGGCATCGTCGTCGACACGGCCCACTTCCGCGGCAACTACCCGCAGCGCGTCTCGATCCAGGCGGCGGCGGTCGAGGGCTCGCCCGGCCCCGCCGAACTCCTCGCCGACGACGTGAAGTGGGAGGAGATCGTCCCGCCGACCCCCGTACGCGGCCACGCCGCCAACGGCTTCGAGATCACCGGCGGCCGTCGCTGCACCCACGTGCGCCTGTGCCAGCACCCCGACGGCGGCATCGCCCGCCTCCGCGTCCACGGCGAGGTCCTCCCCGACCCGTCCTGGCTCGCCACGCTCGGCACCTTCGACCTGATCTCGGTCCTGAACGGCGGCAGTCACGAGGACGCCTCCGACCGCTTCTACTCCTCGCCGACCCAGATCATCCTGCCCGGCGCCTCCCGCAAGATGGACGACGGCTGGGAGAACCGCCGCCGCCGGGTCCGCGACACCAACGACTGGGTCCGCTTCCGTCTCCCCGCCCAGGGCGCGGTCCGCGCGGTCGAGATCGACACCGCCTACCTCAAGGGCAACGCGGCCGGCTGGATCGCCCTCCAGGGCCGTAACGGCGAGACCGGCGAGTGGTTCGAGATCATCCCCCGCACCAGGCTCCAGCCCGACACCCCGCACCGCTTCCCGCTCCGCGCCCAGGCGGTCGTCACCCACGTCCGCCTCGACGCCTTCCCGGACGGCGGCGTCGCCCGCATGCGTCTGCACGGCAGCCTGACCGGGACCGGCGCGGCCGAACTGGCCCGGCGCTACGAGGAGTCGGGCGCGTAGCTCCCCTCGCACCCGGTGCCTCCTTGCTTCCGCCCGTCGGACGGCTGCGCGACGGCGCCCGTCCGACGGGCGGTTTCCAGACCGGCGGACCCCTGCCCGCACCTGTCCACCCGGACCGGCCACGGGCTACGGTGCTGCGATGCCGAAGGAAAGCGGCACCGGGCCCGAGCGGATAGAGCCGATGGGCCCGGTCCTGGCCGCGATCGGATGCGCCGTGGGACTGGTCCTGCTCATCGGTGGCGCGGGCGCGGCGCCGGCCGCCGGAATCCTGGCGGCATCGGGAGACCGCAAGGGCGTGCACCTGGGGCTCCTGATCGCCGGAGGCCTGTGAGGGGCGCCCCCCGCCACCGCGGGAGGCGCCCCTCACTGCTTCACCGGTCAGCGCGTCACGCCGTGGCCGCCGCCGCGTCCGCGGCGCGGGCCTTAAGCGCCCGCTCCACGCCCGAACGGGACTCCGACATCAGCCGGCGCAGGGCCGCGCTCGGGTCCGTCGAGGAGAGCCAGGCGTCCGTGGTGTCCAGCGTGGCCTGTGAGACCTGGAGGGCCGGGTAGAGGCCGACCGCGACCTGCTGTGCCATCTCGTGGCTGCGCGAGTCCCAGACGTCCTTCACCGACGCGAAGAACTTCTCCGTGTACGGGGCCAGCAGTTCGCGCTGGTCGGTCTGGACGAAGCCGGCGATGACCGCCTCCTGGAGGGAGTTCGGCAGCTTGTCGGACTCGACGACCGAGGCCCACGCCTCCGCCTTCGCCTCCTCGGTGGGGCGTGCCGCGCGGGCGGTCGCCGCGTGGCGCTCGCCCGCCGCCGTCCTGTCGCGCTCGTACTCGGCGGCGATCTCGTCCTCTTCGAGGAGACCGGTCGCGGCGAGCCGCTCGACGAACGCCCAGCGCAGCTCCGTGTCGACGGCCAGGCCCTCGATCGTCTCCTTGCCGTCGAGCAGCGACTGCAGCAGGTCGGTCTGCTGCGGGGTACGGGCCGTCGCCGCGAAGGCACGGGCCCAGGCCAGCTGGTGGTCGCTGCCCGGCTCCGCCGCGCGCAGGTGCGCGAGGGTGGCCTCGGTCCACTGCGTCAGCCCGGCCTCGCGCCACTCCGGCGCCGCGTACAGGTCCAGCGCCAGCTTCACCTGACGGTGCAGCGACTGGACGACGCCGATGTCCGACTCCTTGCCGATGCCGGAGAGCACCAGGGCGAGGTAGTCGCGGGTCGCCAGCTCGCCGTCGCGGGTCATGTCCCAGGCGGAGGCCCAGCACAGGGCGCGGGGGAGGGACTCCGTGAAGTCGCCGAGGTGCTCGGTGACGACGCGCAGCGACTCCTCGTCGAGCCGGACCTTCGCGTACGAGAGGTCGTCGTCGTTGAGCAGGATCACGGCGGGGCGGGCGGTACCGGCCGGGAACGGCACGGTGGTGCGCGCGCCGTCGACGTCCAGCTCGATGCGGTCCGTACGGACCAGCTTGCCGGAGTCGATGGCATAGCAGCCGATGGCGATGCGGTGCGGCCGCAGCGTCGGCTCGCCCTTCGCGCCGGCGGGGAGGGCCGGGGCCTCCTGGAGCACGGTGAACGACGTGACGTGGCCGTTCTCGTCCGTGCTGATCTCCGGGCGCAGGATGTTGATGCCCGCCGTCTCCAGCCACGCCTTCGACCAGGTCTTCAGGTCGCGGCCGGAGGTCTCCTCCAGGGCGCCCAGCAGGTCGGACAGCCGGGTGTTGCCGAACGCGTGCGCCTTGAAGTACGCCTGGACGCCCTTGAAGAACTCGTCCATGCCGACGTACGCCACCAGCTGCTTCAGGACCGAGGCGCCCTTGGCGTAGGTGATCCCGTCGAAGTTGACCAGTACGTCGTCCAGATCACGGATGTCCGCCATGATCGGGTGCGTGGAGGGCAGCTGGTCCTGGCGGTAGGCCCAGGTCTTCTCGGAGTTGGCGAACGTGGTCCAGGAGTTCGGCCACTTCGAGCCCTGCGCGTACGCCTGGCAGGCGACCGAGGTGTACGTGGCGAACGACTCGTTCAGCCACAGGTCGTTCCACCACTCCATGGTGACCAGGTCGCCGAACCACATGTGCGCCAGCTCGTGCAGGATGGTCTCCGCACGCCGCTCGTACGCCGCGTCCGTCACCTTCGAACGGAACACGTACTGGTCGCGGATGGTGACCGCGCCCGCGTTCTCCATCGCGCCGGCGTTGAACTCCGGGACGAAGAGCTGGTCGTACTTGGCGAACGGGTAGTCGTAGTCGAACTTCTCCTGGAACCAGTCGAAGCCCTGCCGCGTGACGTCGAAGATCTCGTCCGCGTCGAGGAACTCGGCCAGCGACGGACGGCAGTAGATGCCGAGCGGGACGGACTGGCCGTCCCTCTCGTAGCTGCTGTGCACCGAGTGGTACGGGCCGACGATCAGGGCCGTGATGTACGACGAGATGCGCGGCGTCGGCTCGAAGGACCAGACGTTGTCCCGCGGCTCGGGCGTCGGCGAGTTCGAGATGACCGTCCAGCCCTGCGGCGCCTTCACGGTGAACCGGAATGTCGCCTTCAGGTCCGGCTGCTCGAAGCTCGCGAAGACACGACGCGCGTCCGGCACCTCGAACTGGGTGTAGAGGTACGCCTGCTGGTCGACCGGGTCGACGAAGCGGTGCAGGCCCTCGCCCGTGTTGGTGTACGAGCAGTCGGCGACGACCTTCAGCTCGTTGGAGCCGGCGACCAGGTGCGGGAGCGCGATGCGCGAGTCACGGAACACGGCCGCGACGTCCAGCGCCTTGCCGTTCAGCTCGACCTCGTGCACGGCCGGGGCGACCAGGTCGATGAAGGTCTCCGCACCGGCTTCGGCGGAGTCGAAGCGCACGGTGGTCACGGACCGGTAGGTGCCGCCCTCCTGCGCTCCGGAGAGGTCGAGATCGATCTCGTACGCGTCCACGGTCAGCAGGCGCGCCCGCTCCTGTGCCTCTTCGCGGGTCAGATTCGTGCCAGGCACGCGGTCATCTCCTTGGTATGTGACGTTTCCGGTCATCCTTCCACGTCGCGCGCCTCGATGGAGTAGTCGCGTGTGCGCTACTGCGGTAGCATCGATGGTATGAAGATCAGTGTGAGCCTGCCGCAGGAGGATGTCGCCTTCGTCGACGAGTACGCCACGAAGACCGAGGCGGATTCCCGGTCCGCGGTGATCCACGCAGCGATCGAGCTGTTGCGTACCGCCGGCCTGGAGGCGGAGTACACGGAGGCGTTCGAGGAGTGGGACGCGAGCGAGGACGCCGAGCTCTGGGACCGCACGGTCGGGGACGGAATCGCCGATGCGTAGGGGAGACATCCACCTGGTCGACCTGGAGCCGGCCAGGGGCAGCGAGGCCAACAAGGTCAGGCCGGCCGTGATCGTGTCCAACAACGCCGCCAACCAGTCGGTCGAGCTCAACGGCAGAGGCGTCGTCACCGTGGTGCCTCTGACGTCGAACACCGCCCGTGTCCTCACCTTCCAGGTCCTTCTCGGAGCTGACGAGTGCCGTCTGCCGAGGGACTCGAAGGCCCAGTGCGAGCAGATCCGGGCAGTCACCCCGGACCGCGTCCTGAAGAGGGTCGGCACCGTCCCCCGTCAGCGCATGGCCGAGATCGACGCAGCCCTGCGACGGCACCTCGCCCTCTGACGGACACGGAACGCATACGGAAGGGCGGCCACCGCACCCGGTGGCCGCCCTTCCGTATGCGTCGGACGCCAGGCGTCAGCCGTTCAGCTCCGCCGCGACCAGCTCCGCGATCTGCACCGCGTTCAGCGCCGCGCCCTTGCGCAGGTTGTCGTTGGAGACGAAGAGCGCGAGGCCGTTCTCCACGGTCTCGTCGACCCGGATCCGGCCGACGAACGAGGCGTCCTTGCCGGCCGCCTGGAGCGGGGTGGGGATCTCGGAGATCTCGACGCCCGGCGCGTCCTTCAGCAGCTCGTACGCGCGCTGCACGCTGATCGGGCGGGCGAAACGGGCGTTGACCTGGAGCGAGTGACCGGAGAAGACCGGCACCCGGACGCAGGTGCCGGACACCTTCAGCTCCGGGATCTCCAGGATCTTGCGGGACTCGTTGCGGAGCTTCTGCTCCTCGTCGGTCTCGAAGGAGCCGTCGTCCACGATCGAACCGGCCAGCGGCAGCACGTTGAAGGCGATCGGACGCTTGTAGACGCCCGGCTCGGGGAACTCGACGGCCTCGCCGTCGTGGGTGAGCTGGTCGGCGTCGGCGACGACCTTGGACGCCTGGCCGTGCAGCTCGGCGACGCCGGCCAGACCGGAGCCGGACACGGCCTGGTAGGTGGCGACGGTCAGCGTCTGGAGACCGGCCTCGTCGTGCAGCGGGCGCAGCACGGGCATGGCGGCCATCGTGGTGCAGTTGGGGTTGGCGATGATGCCCTTGGGCCGGTTCGCGATCGCGTGCGCGTTGACCTCGGAGACGACGAGGGGGACCTCGGGGTCCTTGCGCCAGGCGGAGGAGTTGTCGATCACGACGGCACCCTGTGCGGCGACCTTCTCGGCGAGCGCCTTCGACGTCGCGCCACCGGCCGAGAACAGCACGATGTCCAGCCCGGTGTAGTCGGCCGTCGAGGCGTCCTCGACGGTGATCTCCCGGCCCTCCCACTCGATCGTCGAGCCCGCGGAGCGCGCGGAGGCGAACAGCCGCAGCTCGTCGGCCGGGAACTTCCGCTCGGCCAGGATCCTGCGCATGACTGTGCCGACCTGACCGGTGGCGCCGACGATTCCGACCTTCACAGGGACTCCTTCGAACGAACTGGCACGGTTGCCGATCCATGATGCGTATGTGAACGGCTTCCTTGTCCAATCCATTGTCCGGGGTACGGACAGTGCCCGCCCTGCCGGGCGCACAGCAATGGGGCGGGAGCTCCGTCGAGCGCCCGCCCCACTGTCGTACGTGTCGTACGGATCACACGGTGGCCGTTACGGCGTGACCTTCTCGATCACGACGCTGCCGGTGCCCGCCGGGGTCCCGTGGCTGTTCACCAGGCGGACCTCGCCGAAGAACTGCCGGCCCTCGGGGGCCGCACCGGCGACCGCGACCTCGGCACCGATCTGCGTCGAGGCGCCGTTGGCCAGGTTCACGGCCTTCGACTCGTCGACCTTGATCGTGCCGAGCGACGGTGCGTAGTACACGTCGCGGTAGTCGTACGTGGTGGTGCCGGCCGGGACGTCGTAGCCGTCGATCACGACGGTGTACGTACCGGCTGCCGGCTTCACCAGGCTGACCGCCTCCTCGGAGCCGGCCGTGGTGGACTTGCCGACCTCGGTGTCGCCCCGGTAGACGTACAGGTCCAGGTCCGCGTTGGCGTCCGCCGTGCCGCCGATGGCGACGTCCAGCTTCTCGACGCCCTCACCGATGGTGACCGTGTACTCCTGCTGGTCGCCCGTCTTGATCGACGGCTTCGCGACCTTGGCCGTGCCCAGCGAGCCGCCCTTGAGCGTGCCCTCCAGGTCGCCCGCGTTGTTGGTGACCTTCCAGTTCACCGCGGCGGGCGTGCCGATCTTCGCCTCGGCGATGGTCTGCACCGCCGGGTCGAAGGTGGCACCGAGCAGCGAGACATCCAGCTTGTACGGGTTGTCCAGCAGCGGCGAGGTACGCCGTGCCTCGACCTCGATCTCCCAGACGCCCGGCTGCGGGTCCTTGTACGAGCGCACGTCCGGACGGCAGGTGTTGGCCGGGTTCTCGTAGTTCGGGTAGCAGAAGATCGTGGAGCTGTCCTCCATCTGCACCCCGTACGGGTGGATCGAGATGAAGCGGGTCTGGCTGCCCGAGCGCAGCGCGCCGATGGCGACCTCAAGGGTCTTGGCGCCCTCCGGAACGGTCAGGAAGTACGACTCGCTGCTGTTGCGCTGCACCGAGCCGGACGCCTTGAACGCGTAGGAGGGCTTCACGAGCTTCGTGGAGACGACGACCGTGGTGAGGATCTGCTGGTCCACACCGGCGGTCCTGCTGTCGTCCACCTTCAGGATCGCGCTGTGCACACCCGCACCGGCCGGCTTCGCCTGCACCTTGACGGTGACGGGCTTGCCCAGCGGCAGGGAGACGGTGCTCGAACCGGTCAGCTTGAAGGTGCCGTCGTTGTTCTTCCACGACAGCTTGTGCTTGACGGCCTTGTCCGGGCCCGTGGTGCGGGTGACCGTGACGTCGTACGTCTTCGTCCGGCCGGCCTTCAGGCCGCCCTCGCGGTCGTACAGGCCGGTGCCGAAGCCGGGGGTCTTCAGCGCGAAGTCGATCGCGGTGTCGACCGGGGCCTTCACCGAGTACTCGTGCGCCGGGGTGCCCTGCTTCTTGATCAGCTTCCAGGCGTCGACGATGTTGATCAGACCGGAGCCCTGGGCGTGCGCGGGCACGTCCTTGATGTGGGTGGCGGTGCTGGTCAGCGCGGAGCGCAGATCGGCGGGCGGCAGCTCGATGTGCTTCTGCTTCGCGGCGGACAGCAGCAGCGCGGTCGCGCCCGCGGCCTGCGGCGAGGCCATCGAGGTGCCCTGGAGCATGGAGTAACCCGCGGGGAGCGAGTAGCCCGCCTCCTTGACCGGGCCGCCGGGCAGCCAGGTCTGGGTGGTGTTGATGGCCGCACCCGGGGCCGTCAGGATCGGCGCGAAGCCGCCGTCCTCACGCGGACCGCGCGAGGAGAACGGCATCATGTCGTACTTCTTGGTGACGTTCGAGCCGTAGTTGGCGGCCCAGGTCTCCTTGGAGATCGACGCGCCGACGGAGATGACGTGGTCGGCGAGGCCGGGGTCACCGATGGTGTTGACACCCGGGCCGTCGTTGCCGGCCGAGATGACCAGCTGGACGCCGTAGATGTCGATGAGTCGTTTGTAGAGCTCGGCACGGGCGTTGTTGCCGTCGTTGAGCGGCGGCAGGCCGCCGATCGACATGTTGACGACATCGACGCCGCGGTTCACGACGAGGTCGATCATGCCCTCGGTGAGCGCGATGTTGGTGCAGCCGCCGTCCCAGGTGCAGGCACGCGAGGAGACGATCTTCGCGCCCGGCGCGGCACCGTTCATCTTGCCGCCGAACAGGCCGTTCGCGGCGGTGATGCCCGCGACGTGGGTGCCGTGCTCGCTCTCGATGACGCCGATGTTGACGTAGTCGGCCTTGTCGCCCGCCGCGTTGTAGACGACGTTCTTGCGCGACTCGACGACGAACGGGATCCGCTCGGCGACGTCGGTCCGCGGGTCGTCCTTGCCGAAGTAGGAGACCTGGTGCTTCTCCTTGTACGGCTTGAGCACGGCGTCGTCGGAGAAGTCCGCGTTGTTGTTCAGGTCGACGCGGGTGGTGCCGGTGACCGGGTCGTAGAGCACCGCCCACACGTCGGTGGTGTCGCCGTCGCGGTTCAGGTCGCCCGCCATGTCGCCGCCCCTGGTGGCGGCCTCGGCGAACAGCTTGATCCGGTAGTCGCCCTCGGGCGCCTTGTACGTACGGTCCTTGTACGTGAACGTCGGGCCGGACACGGCGTCCGTCATCCGCAGCCAGGTGCCGTCGCCGTCGCTGACCGGGTCGGTCGCGGTCACCCAGTCGACGATCTTGCGGGCACCGGTGGTGGTCTTCTGCAGCGCCGGGTGGCCGAGGTCGACACCCGAGTCGAGGATGCCGATGGTCACCCCGCGGCCGTCGGCCTTCGGGTTCTGCTCGACGAAGTCGACCGCGCCCGTCTCGAAGGACGGGTTGTACGGGTTCTTCGCCGGGGTCTTCTTGCCGGGCGCCGGGTACGAACCGGTGGACTTCGCCTTCACCCCGGCGCCGGTGGCACGGTCGGCCGCGGGCGTCGGGTCGTCCAGCTTGATCTCCTGCTTGAGATCGATGCCGTGGACGGACGACAGCTTGGACGCCGCCTTGATGGTCGCGTCGGCGGTCGCGGTGGGCACGGTGGCCCGTACGTAGCCGAGCTTGTCGTACGCACGTCCCAGCACGGAGCCCTTGACGGCGTCCAGTTGCTTGGTGACCTGCTCGGTCGCACCGGGAGCGGTGGCGACCATCATCGTGACGTTCTTCTGACCCTTGGCCTTCGCCTTGGCCAGCAGTTGCTCGTCGTTGGTGCCGAGCTTGTCCGCCGTGGCGCCCTCGGCGGCGGACTTGACGGGAGCGGGGGCAGGGGCGTCGGCGGCGAAGACGGGTGCGGCGCCGGTGGCGGCCAGCGCGGCCACCAGACCGGCGGCAGCCACGACTCTGGCCGCGCGTCTCGCCCCGGGTATGTAACTGGGGGACTCGGAGGTCATCAGCATCCCTGGATATGAAAGAGAGAGTCCGGAATTCGGTACCGGATGACCGCTCACCCTTTCGTAAATGACAGGGGTTTGTGGAGAGTTGAAGGGGGCCGGATGTGGACATGGCGGGCTTCCGCCACTGGGGCTGATGTGCCATCAGGAATATAACGGTGAATAAGTGGCTCCTGTGACCCGCTCCGCCGTTCTCGACGGGCAGGATCAACGAGGCAGGATCAACGGGGCGGGGTCAACGGAGCGGGCTCACCGGGGCAGGATCATCACATACGCGGCCGGTTCACGGTCGGCCGCCGCCATCAGCGCCGTACGCACCACGACCGCCTGCTGCTCGCCCGCGTCGCGGAGCTTCTTCGGAGCGAGGCGGACGACGGTGACGCCCAGCCGCTCCAGATGCTCCCGCTCCGCGGCGTACGGGGACCACCGGGCCCCGTGCTCCTCCCGGGACCGGCCGCCGTCGGGCCCGCCGCGCCGCGGCGCCCTGGTGTCGAGCTCCACGGCGACCGCCTGCTCGGGCCAGTAGGCGTCCACGCCGCCGAGAGGGGGGCCGCCGGGCAGGCGCAGCTCCACGTTCCACAGCGGTTCCGGCAGACCGTACGTCCGCACCATGTCGTACAGCCGGCCCTCCGCCACCGCCCGGCCCTCGGCGAGGAACGAATCGACGGCCTGCACCACCTGGGGCCGGTCCAGCAGCTTCGCTCGGCTCAACTCGCGTACCACGGCGGCCGGTTCGCAGTGCCCGCCGCGCACCGCCTCGATGAGCAGCCCGCGCACGGCCAAGGGGTCCTGGAGCCCGGCGATGGCGTCCGCGAGCGCCCGCTCCACGGGCGCCACGGGCAGTCCGCGCACCTGCTCGGCGCGGGGCGTCCCGGAGCAGCGCACCAGGCGCACGTACCCGACCGAGCGCAGCCGCCGGGTGCGCGGTACCAATACGTCGATGCCGGGCGCCGACGCGGCGGGGAACCCGTGCAGGGCGAGTGCGGCGAGCCCGGTGATCATGGCCTCGCCGTAACCGGGCTCCGTCTCCGTCTCCGCCTCCGTCTCCCGTCCCGACTGCGCGGGAAAGCTCCGCCGGCCGGAGGCAGGTGGCTGGCCGGCGTACAGCAGGGCGGAACGCAGCCGCTCCTCACCGGTGGGCGGTTCCGGGTGCAGGACATACACACCGGGCAGCGGCTGCTGCCACGGCCCACCGGCCCCGCAGCGTGCGGCGGCCTCCGCGGGGGACACGCCCCGTTCCCTCAACTGTGCTGCGGACAGCACGCGTTGGCGGAGATCTGCGGCGATGCGGGAGTGGCAGGGGGAAGTTGGGGTGTTCTGGGTCATGTTCCGGGGTATCCCGCATGACGTCGCGGCGCTAACCCCTGTTACACGCCCGTCGACAATTCAGGACAACGCCATCCTAAAGTACGCACGTTCGACGACCGAAAAGGCCCGGCCCGGCTGCCTTCGAGCAGTCCGACGGGCCCCTCCGGCCGATCGAGGACAGCGCCGGGGCACGCGCCCCCGGCGCGTCGTCCGTCAGGCCCCGGCCCCCGCGTCGCACGCCTGCGCCCGCAACGCCCGAGCCAGGTCGTCCCGGGCCTCCAGCACCAGCCTCCGCAGCGCCGGCGCCGCATCCGCGTGGGCGGTCAGCCAGGCGTCCGTCGCGGCCAGCGTCGACGGGTTGTCCTGAAGCGCCGGGAACAGGCCCCGCACCACGGCCATCCCGATCTGGATCGACCGCTCGGCCCACACCCGCTCGATCGCGTCGAAGTACTTGCTCGCGTACGGCGCCAGCAACTCCCGCTGCGACGACTGCGTGAAGCCCGTGATCGTGGCCTCCACCAGCGCGTTGGACAGCGCCTCCGACTCCACGACGCCCGCCCAGGCCTGCGCCTTGACCGCGGCGGACGGCCGCGAGGCCAGGCACCGCACCTGGTGCCGCTTGCCGGACGCCGTGTCGTCGCGGGCCAGTTCGGCATCGATGACCGACTCGTCGGCCACCCCGTGCGCGGCCAGCGGGGACAGGAACGCCCACCGCAGCTCCTGGTCTACATCGAGCCCGTCGATCCGGGCCGAGCCGTCCAGCAGCCCGGACAGCAGCTGGAAGTCCGCGTCCGAGTCGGCGACCGACGCGAAGAACCGCGCCCACGCCAACTGGTGCTCGCTGCCCGGCTCGGCGACCCGCAGCTCCCGCAGCGCACCCTCGGACAGCGCCCGGCCGCCCTCCTCGCGCCATCCGGGCGCCGCGTACTGCACCAGCGCGGTCCGGGTCCAGGCGTGCAGCATCTGGAGCACACCGATGTCGGACTCGCGGCCGGCGAAGGCCAGCACGAGGGAGACGAAGTCGCGGGCCGGCATCAGCCCGTCCCGGGTCAGGTTCCACAGCGCCGACCAGCACAGCGCCCGAGCGAGGGGGTCCGTGATGTCGCCCAGATGCTCCCGCAGCGTGGCCAGCGACACCTCGTCGAAGCGGACCTTGCAGTAGGTGAGGTCGTCGTCGTTGACCAGGATCAGCTCGGGCCGCTCGGCCCCCGCCAGCTCCCCGACCACCGTGCGCGGACCCGCCACGTCCACCTCGGCGCGGGCGTACCGCACCAGGTCGCCGTCGGCGGCACGCCGGTACAGGCCCACGGCGACGCGGTGCGGCCGCAGCTCCGGGTGGGAATCGGCCGCCTCCTGGAGGACCGCCAGCTCCGTGATCCGGTCCGCCGCGTCGTACGTCGCCACCGGGGTCAGCGAGTTGACGCCCGCGGTCTGGAGCCACGAACGCGACCAGGCGGTCATGTCACGCCCGGACGTCTCGGCCAGCACGGACAGCAGATCGCCCAGCTGCGTGTTGCCGTAGGCGTGCTTCTTGAAGTAGCGCCGGGCGCCCTCCAGGAACGCCTCCCGCCCCACGTACGCCACCAGCTGCTTCAGGACGGAGGCGCCCTTGGCGTACGTGATGCCGTCGAAGTTCAGCTTGGCGTCCTCCAGGTCACGGATGTCGGCCGTGATCGGGTGCGTGGACGGCAGCTGGTCGGCGCGGTACGCCCAGGACTTGCGGTTGTTGGCGAAGGTGATCCAGCCGTCCTCGAAACGGGTCGCCCCGACCATCGCGAAGACGCCCATGAAGTCGGCGAAGGACTCCTTCAGCCACAGGTCGTCCCACCACTGCATGGTCACGAGGTCGCCGAACCACATGTGCGCCATCTCGTGCAGGATGACGTTGGCCCGGCCCTCGTACGCGGCCTGTGTCACCCTGCCGCGGAAGATGTACTCCTCGCGGAACGTGACACAGCCCGGGTTCTCCATCGCGCCGAGGTTGTACTCGGGCACGAACGCCTGGTCGTACTTCCCGAACGGATACGGGTAGTCGAAGTTGTCGTGGAAGAAGTCCAGGCCCTGCTTGGTGATCAGGAAGACGTCGTCCGAGTCGAAGTGCCGGGCGAGCCCCTTGCGGCACAGCGCGCCGAGCGGGATCTCCAGCGTCGTGCCGTCCTCGAAGGTACGGCTGTAGGAGTCCGTGACGTAGTGGTACGGACCGGCGACGACCGCCGTGATGTACGTGGAGATCGGCTTCGTCTCGGCGAACCGCCAGACCCCGCCGTCCCGCGACTCCTCCGCCCCGTTGCTCCGGACCGTCCAGCCCTCGGGCGCCGTCACCTGGAAGCGGAAGGGGGCCTTCAGGTCGGGCTGCTCGAAGTTCGCGAAGACGCGCCGCGAGTCGGCCGGCTCGTACTGCGTGTAGAGGTAGACCTCGCCGTCCTCCGGGTCGACGAACCGGTGCATGCCCTCACCGGTCCGGCTGTACGCGCACTGCGCGTCGACCACCAGGGTGTTGGCGCCCTCCGGCAGCTCGTCCAGCGCCACCCGGGTGCCGTCGAAGACGGCGGCGGGGTCGAGCGACCGCCCGTTCAGCGTCACCGCGGTCACGGCCGGCGCCACCAGGTCCGCGAAGGTCGACGCCCCCGCCCGCGCGTTGCGGAACCGGATCGTGGTCACCGAGCGGAAGGTCCGCGGACCGGAGGCGGCGTCCCCGGCCCCGTCGGGCCCGCCGACGGCGGAACGCAGATCGAGCTCGACCTCGTAACCGTCGACGGTCAGCAGCTCGGCCCTCACGCGGGCCTCGTCGCGGGACAGGTTCTCACCGGGCACGGGCACACTCCTTTGTGTCACGTTCGAATAACTTGATCCTCCCATGCCGCGACTCGGCCGGGCAGGCGGGAATGGCCGGTGCGTCCGGAGGCGTTCTCGCGCACAGGTGCGATCGCCCTTATGAGGAGAGACATGTCTGACAACAGCACGGCGACCGGCAAGACCCCTGCCGATTTCTGGTTCGACCCGCTCTGCCCCTGGGCCTGGATGACCTCCCGCTGGATGCTGGAGGTGGAGAAGGTCCGCGACGTCGAGGTCCGCTGGCACGTGATGAGCCTCGCCGTCCTCAACGAGGACAAGCTCGACGAGCTGCCGGAGGAGTACCGCGACCTGCTGGAGAAGGCGTGGGGCCCGGTCCGTGTCGTCATCGCCGCCCAGCAGAAGCACGGCGACGAGATCGTCGGCCCGCTGTACACCGCGCTCGGCACCCGCTTCCACAACCAGGGCGAGGGCCCCACCCGCGAGGCGGTCGTGGGTGCGCTCCAGGACGTCGGCCTGCCGGCCGAGCTGGCGGACTTCGCGGACTCGGACGTGTACGACGCCGAGCTGCGCGCCTCCCACAAGGAGGGCATCGACAAGGTCGGCCAGGACGTCGGCACCCCGGTCATCGCCGTCCCGGGCGCGGACGGCGAGCAGATCGCCTTCTTCGGCCCGGTCGTCACCCCCGCCCCGAAGGGCGAGGAGGCGGCGAAGCTGTGGGACGGCACGCTGCTGGTGGCGTCGATCCCCGGCTTCTACGAGATCAAGCGGACCCGGACCCAGGGCCCGATCTTCGACTGACCTGCCGGGCGCGGTGCGGGCCCGGGCAGCGGTCAGGGCCCGCGCCGTCCTCGTCCTTGTCCGCGTCGAAATCCCCCAGACGCAGCGGGAGCTGCGGACCGGGTGCCTGCCGAGGAGGAGCTGGCCCCCGTCCGGGCGACCACCCCCGAGCGCGCCCGGGCGGACCTGACGGTGTCGCTGGGCGGCGGCCCCCTCCCGGCGCTTCTGGACCGCGACGAGGTGGTGACTTCGCACCGCCAGGCGGCCCTGAGGGGACGTCTCACGTCAACTCCGCTTGACCGATGGCCAGATGGACCCAGACGGTCTTGCCGGGGTCGCGGGGCCGTACGCCCCATTTCGCGGCGAGCGCGTCGACGATGACCAGGCCCCGGCCGGAGACATCGTCGAGCGTGGGGGTGCGGAGTTCGGGCATCCGCCACTGGTACGAGTCGGAGACCTCCAGCACGAGTGTGCCGCTGCGGCGGCGTAAGCCGAGTTCGAAGTAGTCGCCGGTCCCCTTTGCATGGTTGATCACGTTGGTGCTCAACTCGCTTGCGAGGAGGGTGGTTTCGTCGATGAGCGTGCCGAGTCTCCACTCGGTCAGGACGCTCTCGACGTGGCGTCGAGCGGCGGGGACGGAGTCCCTGCGGGCCCGGAATCTCCTGATGTGCGTGCGCCCGGACATGGGTCTCCCAAGGTTGTGGGTGGGCAGGCGGATTCGTGGTCACGGAGTGCACCCAAGAGGGCACTTCTTGCGACGCACCCAACGCTAGAGCGAGACTTTCGCTCTGTGCAATCGAACTGCATCGAGAATTTGCAGATTGCTCACCGTCTCAAGCGCCTGGCGCGTAGCCTCCGTTGACGTGCAGACTGGTCACACGGAGTAAGAGGAGGGGACATGCCTGCAGGTGGACGCCCTACTGTGCGCAGCAGGCGGCTCGGTGCGGCGCTCAGGAGGTACCGAGATGCGGCAAAGCTCGATCAGCAGCACGCTGCTGACCACATCGTGGGATCAAAGGCCAAGATCAGCCGTATCGAGGCCGGTCAGGTCTCGGCGCGTCCCGGCGATGTTCGACTGCTCCTTGAGCTGTACGGGGTGGAAGACACCGCCGTGTACCGGCAGTTGGAGCAGCTGGCCCGGGCTTCCAACAAGCGTGGATGGTGGCTCAACTATGAATGGGCCACCAAGCCGGAGTATGCGGACTTCATCACGCTCGAATCCGACGCGACGTACATCCGTACTTGGCAGCCGTTGTTCCTGCCGGGACTTCTGCAGACGGACGACTACCTGAGGGTTCTGCTCAGTGCTGGCTTGAAGGTTCATACGCCTGAAGCGGTTGACGAAATGGTGGCCATTCGGCAGACGCGCAGGAAGGTGATCGAGGAGCATGGCGCCCGGTTCGCGGCAGTCATTTGGGAGCCCGCGCTCACGGCCCCGATGCCTTCCGCGAAAGCGCATCGCGACCAGCTCCTCCATATTCTGAACGTGGCGCAACGGCAGAACGTCAGTGTTCAGGTGCTCCCTGCCACGGAGTGGGAGGCTGCGCACATGGCGTCGCACTTCGTCATGTTCAACTTCGGTCCCGAACCTGCCCCGGAGGCGGTCGCCTTCGACAGCACGACGAGCACAGTCATCATCGAGGACCTTGAAGAGATGGCCACGCATGCGCAGATCTTCGAAGCCCTCAGGTCGGCGGCGCTGACGCCCGCACAATCGCTCGCCTTCCTGCGTGAGCACATCGCAAGCATCCCTGAGAGCGAGAAAGAGCGGCAATGAAGAACCAGCAGATCGTCACCGAGTTCAAGAAGTCCAGCGCCTCGCAGGGAGGGCAGCAGGACTGCGTCGAGGTCGCCCGCACCGCCGACGGTGGCCGCGCCGTCCGGGACAGCAAGTGCCGGGACGGCGGGCTCCAGTTCTACGCCCCCGAGGGGTGGGCCGCGTTCCTCGACGGGGTGAAGGGCGGGGCCTTCGGGGGCTGACGCTCCCCGGAGAGCCGGGCGGGCTGCGCTAGACGTGCGCGAGGAGGCGCTCCAGCGGTCGGGGTACGTGCTTGAGGTCCAGGTGCGCGATCAGCGCCTGCGCGTACAGCGCCTTGCGGCCGCTGTGCGTGCCCATGAACCGGCGCAGCTGGTGTTCCACGGGGCGTTCCCGCTGTGCCGGCTGGCCCTGGAACGTACGGAAGGGGCGCATCTCGCCCTGGGCCTCGATCACCTGCTGTACGCCCTCGGTGCCGAGGGCGCGGATCAGTTCGTCCTCCAGGTCGGCGACGCACACCTGGAACCCGAGGGTCTCCAGTCCGGCGCGGGTGAGGCCGGACCCGAGCCCGACCCGTTCCAGATGGCGCCGGAAGTGCCGCTCCTCGCCGATGTCGCAGAGTCCCGCCAGCGGGAGGCCGAGTCCCGGCGGGCCGCACACGTTCAGGAAGCGCCCGATGCTCGTCGCGCCGCCGAGCGGTACCACCGCGACGCCCTCCGCGCCGAGGTCGCGGCCGTGGCGCGTGGCCAGTGCCTCGATCGCGACATGGTCGCTGCTTCCCTCGACGAGCACGACCGTACGCACACCGCCGGCCAGTTCCCGCGCTTCCGCGGCTGCCGCGTCCGACCCCGCCCCGCCGGCCGCCCATGCGATCGCCGCCTGACGGAACCGCCTCAACTCGTCCACGAGACCTCGCTTCCCGACGCCATCCTGCACGGCGGGGATCCCGTACGCATACCCGTTTTCCCGGCCCATGTCGTCCCGGGGCCGTTCGGCTGGTGACCAGGTTCTGAAGCCCCAGGAGGAACGAATGTGGGCCCACGCGCACCACGCGTGGGCCCACATTCGTCGGTGTCCGGGATCAGCTCGGCTGGTCTCCGGTGTATCGGTAGATTCCGCCTGCTGAGTTGACGTGCCATACGGTGCCGTCGGCTGCCACGCCGATGTCGGCGGCGTTGCCGGGGATGCCTACCCACGGGTTGGAGTCGTGGCCCGTGTACCGGTACATCTGGCCCAGGGAGTTCACGCCCCAGACA
>NZ_JBEXPH010000041.1:39486-50153 GCF_040611955.1 Streptomyces sp. NPDC006510
GACCCAGTCCGTGGAACCCTGGTCTCCGGTGTATCGGTAGATTCCGCCTGCTGAGTTGACGTGCCATACGGTGCCGTCGGCTGCCACGCCGATGTCGACGGCTTTGCCGGGGATGCCTACCCACGGGTTGGAGTCGTGGCCCGTGTACCGGTACATCTGGCCCAGGGAGTTCACGCCCCAGACGTGGGTCCTGGACCCGACCGAGATCGAAGTGAGACCACCGGAGACGTTCTTCCAGTCAGCCATTTTCCTGTCCCCTTACCTCGAACCTTGCGAGGGGAATCCTGCTGCTCGGAGAGGCTACCCAAACGGCCTGATATGCCGATTGGCTATGGAGATAAACCAAAAATCGCCGTTTGGTTGTCTTCGCCCCTCTGCCTGCCAGGGCGCGTGGCTCACTCGCCTCACCACGAGGAGGCTGAATCCGCTGTAACCCACAAGGGAACGAGAACGGCGCCCGGACCCCGGTCTGCCGGATGATCCGGACGAAACAACTCAGTCCAGGGTGCGGGCCCGTTCGAGGACCGCGGCCGGGGCCTTGGCCACCGAGCCGGTGCCGAAGGGGGGTTGCGGGTCGTGGTCGGTGTAGTGACGTCCGGGCTCCTCACGCGCTGAGCCACTCCGCGACCTCCACCACGTCCCCGACGCTCACCGCGCCCTCGCACACCACCGCGTTCTTCGCGCCGAAGCTGACCTTGTTCCCGTACTCCGGCTCGCGCCGGTACGTCGACAGGGTGCGGATCGGCTCCGGGCCCGCGCGGTGGCCGGTGGTCTGGTCGACCATGGGGACGGCGCACCGCGTCGCCCGTACCGAGTAGGCGAGTTCGACGGAGCCGATGGTCATCCGGCGCACCCGGTCCTCGAAGTGCGGTTCATCGTTGCCGGTCAGGACGATGTTGGGGCGGAAGCGGTTCATGGGTACGGGCGTGGCGTCGCCCCGGGCGGTGATGCGGGCGTTGAGATCGTCCAGGGAGGCCGTCGAGGCGACCAGCACCGCGTGCGCGTCGGCGAAGTTGACCTTGCCCGGGGTGTCGCCCCAGCCGTCCCGGTCGAAGCCGGGGGCCACCCGTACCAGGCGGGACTTCACGCCGAGCGCGTCGGAGAACCACTCCGCGACCGCGTCCCCCTGGTCGACGGCCGCGCCGAGCGGGCGGTCGAACATGCTGACGTCGCGTCGCGGGCCGTCCCGGTCGACGTCCACGCGCAACGGCTCGACGTCCTGGGCGGACAGGGCCAACACCGCCCCGCCGTCCAGGACTTCGACCCGGATCGCGGCCATGGCGGGATGCGTGCGCTGGCTGCGGAAGGCGCCGTCCGTCGCGTCCACCACCATGAACGTACGGTCGTGTTCGAGGCCGGTGCCGAAGACCTGCGCGGAGTCGACCGTGGTTCCGGCGCAGCCCTTGACCGGGTAGTAGGCCAGTTCGCGGACGGTGATCGTCATGGTGTCCCCTCCGGGGCAGCCGCTTCGAGCGCGTCGACGCTGCCGGACATGATGGTGCGGATGCGGCGGGTGAGGTGGTCGGTGGGCCAGTCCCACCAGGCGACGGCGAGCAGCCGGGCAACCGTTTCTTCGTCGTACCGGGTGCGGATCAGCCGGGCCGGGTTGCCGCCGACGATGCCGTAGTCGGGTACGTCGGCGGTGACGACGGAGCCGGCGCCGATGATCGCGCCGTGCCCGATCCGTACGCCCGGCATCACCATGGAGTTGTAGCCGAACCAGACGTCGTTGCCGACGACGGTGTCGCCCCGGCCCGGCAGCCCGGTCAGCAGGTCGAAGTGCTCGGTCCAGGAGCCGCCCATGGAGGGGAACGGGAACGTGGACGGGCCGTCCATCCGGTGGTTGGCGCCGTTCATGATGAACCGCGTTCCGGTCCCGAGCGCGCAGAACTTCCCGATGACGAGCTTCTCCGGGCCGTAGTGGTACAGCACGTTGCGGGTCTCGAACGCGGTCGCGTCGTCGGGGTCGTCGTAGTACGTGAAGTCCCCGACCTCGATCAGTTCGGACTTCACCAGGGGCTTCAGCAGGACGACCCGGGGCTGGCCCGGCATCGGGTGCAGGACGGCGGGGTCGGCGGGGACTGCGTTCATGGCGCTCATCATCGCATTCGCTTCGCATGAGGTAAGTTCCTTTTGGGAACTCGAAAGGGATCGAGAGAGGAGCGCGCCGTGACGCTGGCGCAATGGACCGAGGTCGACGACTACTTCAACGGTCTGCTGGTGGGCCCGGACGAAGCCCTGGACGCAGCCGTGGAGGCCAGTGACAGGGCCGGGCTCCCGGCGATCCAGGTCGCCGCCAACCAGGGCAAGCTGCTGAACCTGCTGGCCAGGCTCCAGGGGGCGCGCACCGTGCTGGAGATCGGCACCCTGGGCGGCTACAGCACCATCTGGCTGGCCCGCGCGCTGCCCGAGGGCGGCAAGGTCGTGACGCTGGAGGCCGATCCGGTGTACGCGGAGGTGGCGCGGGCCAACATCGAGCGGGCCGGGCTCGCCGACGTCGTCGAGATCCGGGTCGGCCGCGCCCTCGACGCGCTGCCGCAGCTGGCGGCGGAGGGACACGGGCCGTTCGACGTCGTGTTCATCGACGCCGACAAGCCGAGCAACCCCGACTACCTGGCCTGGTCCCTGAAGCTGACCCGGCCCGGCAGCCTGATCGTCGCCGACAACGTCGTACGCGACGGAGAGGTGGTCGACGGCGCCAGCGAGGACCCGAAGGTGCAGGGGGTGCGCCGGTTCACCGAACTCGTCGCCGCCGAGCCGACGTTGACCGCGACCGCGCTGCAGACCGTCGGGAGCAAGGGGTACGACGGGCTGATGATGGCGCTGGTCACCGGCTGACATTCGCCGACATGGGCCGGGATGTTTGCGGCGAGCGGTCCGCGGACGCGGGTGGCCCGAAGCGCGCCTCGAACGGGATCCGGGCGCCGGCGTTCCCGTGTGGCCGAAGTGGTGGAAAGCCTCCAAGAGCTGCTGAGTATTACTGTGGCCGACGAGGTGACCCCCCTTGTTCGTACGGCCGCAGACTTGCAGGGCGCGGCGCATGCCCTCGCGGTCGCCGCTTCCTCGTCCGTGACGAACCGAAGGACCCGAGCCCATGAGCGAACGCGTCATCGCCCCCAAGAACCGCGGCTTCCTCTTCCTCGATTCCCACCCGGCCGGCTGCGAGCGCTTGGTGGAGGACATGTGGCAGGCCGTCCCCACCCCTTCCCGCGTGCCCGACCGGGCACCCGTGGCGCTGATCATCGGCTCCTCCGCCGGGTACGGGCTGGCCGCGACGATCGCAGGTCTCGCCCGTGCCGGGATCCGTGGGATCGGGGTCTGCTTCGAGAAGGCCCCCGGCCGGCGAACGGGTACGGCCGGTTGGTACCGCACGGCCGCGACCGCCGAACTGGCCCGTCGGCACGGTCACGACATGGTGTTCCTCAACGGGGACGCGTTCTCCGACGAGATGAAGAACCAGGTCGCGCAGGTGCTGGAGGAGCGCTTCGGCGGCCGTCTGGACTACCTGATCTACTCGGTGGCCGCCCCACGCCGTACCGACCCCGAAACCGGGACCACGTACGCGTCCGTCCTCAAGCCCATCGGTGAGGCGTACAGCACCAAGACCCTCGTCTTCGACGACCAGGGCACCGGGGAGGTGCGGGAGATCGAGACGCAGCCGGCCGACGGCGACGACATCGAGCAGACCGTAGCCGTCATGGGCGGAACCGACTGGGAACGGTGGATTGACCACCTCGCCGACCGCGCACTGCTCGCCGATGGATTCACCACCGCCGCCCTCTCCTACATCGGCTCCGCCCTGACAGCCGCGATCTACCGGCAAGGCACCATCGGTGCTGCCAAGTCCCACCTCGAACAGACCGCCCGCACCCTCGATGAGCGGCTCGGCAAGCTGGTCGAGGGGCGCGCGGTCACCTCGGTCAACGCTGCTGCCGTCACCCAGTCCTCGACCGCGATCCCCGGCATCGCCCTGTACGTCGGGCTGCTCCGCGGCGTCCTCGGCCATGCCATGGTCCCGCCGATCGGGCAGCTCATCGACCTGTGGGACCAGCTCACCGGTGTCCGCCCGCTCGACCTCGACGACGAAGGACGGGTGCGCCTGGACACCTGGGAACTCGCCCCCACCGTCCAGGCGGCCGTCACCGAGCGGTGGAAGGCCGCCACCACCGAGAACATCACCGAACTCGCCGACCTCGACTGGTTCCACGCCGAAGTGCAGCGCCTGTACGGATTCGCCGTGTCCGGCATCGACTATGCCGCGCCGGTCGAGACCGACATCTCCTGGCCGGACACGGTCACCCCCTGAAGCGGTCCGGTCCGGGCTTCGGGGAAAGCCCTTCGACACGGGCAGCGGATCCGGTCATGATCGGGTGCATGTCTTTGCGTGTGAGTGACCCGGTTCGTATCGGTACGGAACAGCTGCCGGGAGGGCGGTTGCTGGGCTGGGCCGAGTGGGGGCCGGGGGACGGGGTGCCGGTGCTGTTCTCGCCCGGCGCGGCCACCAGTAGGCATCTCGGCTTCGGTGCCGATGTGCTGGACGGGCTCGGGGTGCGGCTGATCTCCGTGGACCGCCCCGGTCTGGGGGTCTCCTCGCCCGTGCCGGGGCGTACGTTCGGTGACTTCGTCGACGACGTCCGCGCGTTCGCCGGGCTGCGTGGTCTGGGGCGGCCCCTGATGGTCGGCAATTCGCAGGGGGCGCCGTTCGCGCTGGCGTGCGCCGCCGCCGGAGTGGTCGGGGCGCTCGCGGTGGTCTCCGGTGCGGACGAGGTCGCCGAGCCGTGTTTCGCCGACGCGCTCCCGGAGGAGCTGCGGCGCCTCGTCGACCTGGCGGTGTCCGACCCGGCCGCCGCCGAGCAGGTCTTCGCCGGGTTCACCGCGCAGGGGATGTGGGACATGGTCATGTCCGGCAGTCCGGAGTGCGACCTCGCCGTCTATCAGCAGCCGGCGTTCGCGGCCGCCTACCGGCGCGCGCTCGACGAAGCCTTCGCGCAGGGCGCGGCCGGCTACGCCCGGGACACCGTCCTGGCCATGGGGCGCTGGGGGATCGGGCTGTCGGACATCGCCGTACCCGTCGACCTCTGGTACGGGGAGAAGGACACCGGGCACTCGCCCGACCAGGGGGTCCGGCTGGCCTCGCGCATCCCGGGTGCGGTCCGGCATCCGGTGCCGGAGGCCGGCGGGGCGGTGCTCTGGACCCACGCCGAACAGGTGCTGAGCACCCTGCTGGAGCGCGCCGCGGGCCGTTGAGCCGTTCAGCGCGCAGAAGGGCCCTCACCTGTCACGTCCAGGCGAGGGCCCTTCCTTCATCCGCCTGCCCGGTGAAGGTTGAGAAGACGATCACGAGGCAGGACGTATGTGCGCCTCCCGGTCAGGGGGCGAGCAGCAGCACGTCGGCGCGCTCCTTGGCGGCCGCGTAACGCTTCGCCACGTCCTGCCAGTTGACGACGGCCCACATCGCCTCGATGAAGTCGACCTTCTGGTTCTTGTACTGGAGGTAGAAGGCGTGCTCCCAGGCGTCGAAGACCAGGACCGGGACGGAGCCCTGGCCGACATTGCCCTGGTGGTCGTAGACCTGCTCGACGATCAGCTTGCCGCTGACCGGCTCGTACGCCAGGACGCCCCAGCCGGAGCCCTGCGTGGTGGCCGCGGCCTTCGTCAGCTGGGACTTGAAACCGGCGAACGAGCCGAACGACTCGGTGATCGCGTCCGCCAGGTCACCGACACCGTCCGCCGCGAGCGGCTCGCCGCCGCCGTCGCCGGTCATGTTGTGCCAGTAGATCGAGTGCAGGATGTGGCCGGAGAGGTGGAACGCGAGGCTCTTCTGGAGTCCGTTGATCGCTCCCCATGCCTCCTTGTCGCGCGCCTCCGCCAGCTGCTCCAGGGTGTCGTTCGCACCCTTCACATAGGCGGCGTGGTGCTTGTCGTGGTGGAGCTCGATGATCTGCGGATTGATGACCGGTTCGAGCGCCGCGTAGTCGTACGGGAGTTCCGGAAGCGTGTACGTGGCCATGTGGTCGAACCCTCCAGCTGCTGTCCTGTTGTTATTGCAAGCTATATGCAGAAGCAGGCTAACAGCAGGAAGGGTGCCGAGGTGATCAGCCCTTTGACCTAGGACGTGTCTTTGGGGCGGCGGCGTGCCCGCCGGGGCAGAGCGGCGTCGAAGGCTTCGGCGAGTTCGGGGACCACGGGCCTGGCTGCCGGGTCGGGGCGCAGGCAGGTGTCGATGGCCGCCGCCAGGTCGCGGGGGAGGCGTCGGCGGGATCCGATCGGCTCAGCGGTCTCCTCCAGCTGCGGGTACCAGTCCGTCGCGTTGAGGGTGCCCGCGGTGCCGTCCGTGCAGTCGGTGCTGTCCGTCCCGTCCGTCCCGTCCATGGGCTCGCCGCTGTCGAACGGTGCGTCGCCGGTGGCGACTTCGTACAGCGTGACACCGATGCCCCACACATCGGCCGCGGCCGACAGCAGCCCGCCCCGCGCCTGTTCGGGAGCCAGGTAGCAGAAGGTGCCGATGCCCGCGGGGGCTATGCCGGGCGGCCGGGCCACGCTCAGGTCGAGCACCTTGGCGTGCCCGCAGTCGACCACCACATTGGACGGCTTGAGGTCCAGGTGCAGCAGGCCCCGGCCGTGGAGGTAGTGGACCGCGGAACACAGCTGCGCGCCGAGCAGGGCCACGTCCTGGGCGGACACCCGGCGGGGCAACCGGCGGACCAGGTGCGACAGCGTCTCGCCGGTCAGCGTCTCCAGCACGACGACCGGCTCGGGCGAGTCGAAGGTCTCGTACGCGCGGACCAGATGCGGATGGGCGAAGGCCAGCAGCCAGTGGCCCTCCCGCCGCAGCCGCTCGCGCAGCCGCTGCTCGTGGCGGCGGTCGGGGCGCAGCACTTTCACGACGCACCGGCAGTCCCGCTCCTCGCTCCACGCGTCGTAGAGGTCGAGCCAGCCCGTCCGGGCCAGATGCGCCAGAACCTCGTACCCCGGCACGGGTCGCGTCCCGGGGGCGAGGGGTGGAGCCGGCGGCGCGGCGGTGCGGCGGGTCATGACAGGACCTTCCGCAGGGGAGGGGGAGCGGTCCGATCCCGGTCGGTCTCCGCGTTCAGCCGGTGCAGCCGGGCGTACGTTCCGTCGCGAAGGAGCAGATCCCCGTGCGTGCCGCGCTCGACGACCCGGCCGTGGTCCAGCACCACGGTGGACGTGGCGTCGCGGACGGTGAGCAGATTGTGCGAGATGACTATGGTGGTGCGCCCCGCCATGAGCCGGCGCAGCGGTTCCATGATCCGGCGGCCCGACCGGGCGTCCAGGCCCGTGGTCGGTTCGTCCAGGAGCAGCACGGGCGCGTCCCTGATCATCGCGCGGGCGATCGCGAGGCGTTGGGCCTGCCCGCCGGACAGCGTCCGGCCGCGCTGTCCCACCACCGTGTCGTAGCCCTCGGGGAGCAACTGGATGAAGTCATGGGCGTCGGCGGCGCGGGCCGCCGCGACGATGTCCGCCTCCGTCGCGTCCGGGCGGCCGTAGGCGATGTTCTCCCGCACGGTGCCGTGCAGGACGAGCGTCTCCTGAAGGACCACCGCGACGTTCTCGCGCAGCTCGGACAGCCGCAGGTCCCTGAGGTCGGTGCCGTCGAGCAGGATCGCGCCCCGATCCGGGTCGTAGAAGCGCAGTTGCAGCTTGCCGACCGTGGACTTGCCGGCGCCGCTCGCGCCGACCAGTGCCAGCGTCGTGCCGGGGGTCACATGGAACGACACGTCCCTGAGCGCCCACCGGGACGTACCCGGATAGCGGAAGGAGACGTCGCGGAACTCCACGTCGCCCCGGGCGCGCCCGATCCGCCGGGCCCTGGCGGACTCGACGACCTGGGGGCGCTGGTCGAGCAGCTCGATGATCCGCTCGGCGGAGGCGGAGGCCGCGTAGAACGTGTTGGTGAGCCGGGACAGGTCGCGGATCGGGCTGTAGAGGTTGCTCAGCAGCGCGAGGAAGACCAGCAGCCCGCCCAGCGTGAGCTGCCCCTGCGCCAGCTTCCAGGTGCCCAGGCCCATGACGGCCAGCACGCCGGCCAGCTCGATGACCTCGACGATCGGGCCGTACACGGCGCGGATGCGCGCCGAGGCCATCGCCGCGCGGAACTTGCCCAGGCTCTCGCGCTCGAACCGGCGCCCCTCCGTCTCCTGCCGGTTGTACGCCTGCACCAGCGCGACGTTGCCGAGCGACTCCTCGGCGATCGCGCTGATCGAACCGCTGCGCCGCCGACGCTCCCGCGACGCGGCCTTGATCAGCCGGGAGAAGTGCCGGGCCGCGCACCAGAAGAGCGGCACGATGACGAGCGCGAGCAGGGTCAGATCCCATCGCAGGTAGAACAGCAGGCCGAGGAAGACGCCCAGCCGGATCACGTAGTAGAGGCCGTTCGCCACCCCAGAGAGCAGGAATGTCTCGACCGCGTCGACATCACCCGTGAGGCGCGACAGCAGGTCCCCCAGCCGGCGCCGCTCGAAGAAACCGAGCGAGAGGTCCTGGACATGCCGGAAGACATCCGACCGGAGGGCCAGCAGGAAACGCTCGCTCACCCAGGTGGACATCACCTCGTCGGCGAAATCCAGCACGCCGGAGCAGACGATGAGCGCGGTGTACGCCAGGGCGATCCAGGCGAAGGGGCGCAGATCGCGCGGGACGAGCACATCGTCCACCACGGTCTTGAAGAGCCAGATCTCGGCCGCGTCGACGACGGGACCGAACATGCTGAACGCGAGGATCGGAACGAGCAGACGCCGGCCGCCGCGGGTATAGGGCCAGAAGCGCCGGAACACCTCGCGCGGGGCGACCGCGGGCGCGGCGGCGACGACCGCGTCGGGATCGTCCGCCACCGACAGCAGCCGTCGTACGAGATGCCACGAGACACGCCTCATGGACGCGTTCCTCACATCGCCGGCCGAGCGGACCAAGAAGCAGGGCCCGCTCAGCCGTTCCGGATGGTCACCAGTGGTGACCGTGGTGATCGTGGTGGGTGTTACGGCGACGACGGCGACGGCGCCTTCCGGTGCTGTCGGAGCGCCCCGATGTCATGTCCCTCTTTTCGTCACGGTGTTTGGCGGGTGTCAGATACTTGAAGATCGCCATGGGCTTCCCTCCTGAGAGCCTTCTGGACGCAATACGCTCCAGAGGGCTCGCGGGATTGCCGATCCCGGCAAAATCTCGCCCCGTCGCGGGCGCCGTCCGCGGTCAGCGCGCCCGCGCCGACGAGGACCCCGTGCGAAGGGCCCCGCGGGGCAGGTCCGCCGCGGCCCGCGGGGCGCCGCTCTCCTTCAGCCACGCCACGAAGGCGAGCACGAAGGCGACTTCCGCGATCAGGCACAGGATGCCGTACGGCGGCTCCCAGTCCGTTTCGCGATAGCCCGGCAGTCCGACGGTCCGCGACAGCAGGAAACCCGCGATCATGCCGATGCTGGTGGCAGCGCCGATCAGCCAGGCGCCGAGCGGCCGCTGCTGGAGGGCGAGACCCGCGGCGACGGCGAGCAGCACCACGCAGCCGATCAGGAACAGGACGCCGATGTACGGCATCTCCGTCAAGTGCGAGGGGACCAGCAGGAGATGGAGCACCGCGCTCGCCAGGGCGCAGATCGCTCCGGTCCCGCGCAAGGCCATGAGTGTCGTGCGAGACGTCATCACGATTCCAAGGGTCTGAGGCGGCCTGCGCCGCCGTGTTCGGTAGGGCGCGCCTTCACTACCTACGGCGCCGCAGGCCCGAGGGTTCATGATCGGCCCGATCGGCCGCCCGCCCGATCGGCCGCCCGCCCGCCCGGCCGCCCGCCCGCCCGGCCGCCCGCCCGCCCGGCCGCCCGCCCGGTCCGGTCCGGTCCGAACGAGAGGTCCCGGGGGCGCCCGCAGCAGGCAATCTCCGCGGGCGCGTGTTACGTAAGGAGTATGCGCAGGATTGGCATCCCCCTGGAGCGGGTGCCCGACGAAGCGCTGCTGGCCGGGCTCATGACCGGCGATCCCGAGATCGCCGTGGCCTTCGTACGGCGGTTCCAGCGTCGGGTCTTCGGCGTGGCCGTCGCCGTGGTCGGCGATATCCAGCTCGCCGAGGACATCGCCCAGCAGACCTTCGAGCGCGCCTGCCGGCACGCCCAGGTCTACGACTCGCGCCGGGGATCGGTGCCCACCTGGCTGTCCGCCATCGCGCACAACCTAGCGATCGACGCCGTACGTGCCCGCAAGGCCACCCCGGTCGACCCCGCGGACCTGGAGAACATGATGGAGACCGTCGCCGACACACCGGAGCGCCACGCACTGTCCACCGAAACCGCGGCGGATCTGCGCCGCGCGGTCGGCGCGCTGCCGAGGGAACAGGCGCGTGCGCTGGTGATGGCCGGGATCTACGGGATGACGGCCCAACAGGTCGCCGACTTCGAGCAGATACCGCTCGGTACCGCCAAGACCCGGATAAGGGCGGCCATGGGCAAGGTCCGGGCGTCCCTCGCGGCGAGGCAGGTGGACCATGACTGACAACGGCGGGCTGAGCTGCGAGCAGCTCCGGGAGATCGGCGCGGAACTGGCGCTCGGTGTGCTGCCCGCCAGGCAGCGGGCCGGGGCGATGGACCACCTGGAGCACTGCCCCGCCTGCCGCGAACACGTCCACGAGCTGGCGGCCGCCTCGGACGCGCTGCTGGATCTCGTGCCGG